>CALFOF010000358.1 GCA_937919075.1 uncultured Cyanobium sp.
CTCGAGGCTGCTCAGGCGCGGAAGACTGGCGGTCATGGCGAGGGGGCCGGGAAAGCGGCTAGGGGCGGGGAGGTACGGGCTGCGATCGACTGCAGAATCAGATCAGGAGCAGTGCAGCGGGTGAACAATCACGCCGGCTCTGGCGGATTGGCAGACTCCGGGTTCTGCAGGCGCTGGAAGGCCTCAGGGTTCTCCACGGCCAGGCGCAACTGGGCCACCAGGGCGCGCCGGCCCACATCCATCAGCGCCAGCTGGTTGCGGATGCTCTTCATCTCCTCCTCGGAGGCGCGGATGGCCGCCACCAGTTGGCGGGCCGGCTCCGAGAGGGTGTCGTAGGCGTATTGCTTTCCCGCCAGGGTGATGGTGGGGTTGGCAGCGTCAACCTGAGCCGGGTCCGACGGGGGAGTGACGGCGGGAGTGGAACTATCCAAGCCGGTTACATCATGAACGCTGCAAAATTAGGCCGAATCCGCGGGAAAGGCCCCTATCCCTTATGAAAATTTCCAACTCTGCTCCCCCTGATGCCAAGAAACCCTCAACCGGATAGCCGACCCCGTTCGGCGGGGGGATCAGGAGCTGAACCATGGTGATTCTGTTCGTGCATCAGAACTTTCCTGGCCAGTACCTCCACCTGGCAGCAGCCCTGCGCGAGCGGGGGGAGCGGATCGTGGCGATCGGCGGTGCCACGGCGCGAACGCTGCCGGGCATTGAGCTCCACCGCTACGACCCCCGGCCGGCAGAGGGTGTCCCCCCCTGCCATGGCTGGGCTGCCGATTTCCAGGCGAAGTGCCTGCGAGCCGAGGCCGTGGGCCTGCTGCTGGAGCACCTGCTGCAGGGAGGCCTTGCCGTGGACCTCGTGGTGGGCCATCCCGGCTGGGGAGAGTTGCTGGCCATCAAGGACCTGCTCCCCTCCACGCCGGTGCTGCATCAGGTGGAGTTTGTGTACCGGATGGAAGGCGGGGACGCCGGCTTCGATCCAGAGTTGACCCGCAGCGGTTGGCGGCCACGCACGCAGCTGCGTCTGCGGCGAGCACCCCAGCTGATCCCCTTTCACGACCTCGACTGGGGGCTGGCTCCCACCCACTGGCAGGCGTCCACAGCACCGCAGGAGTTCCGTGAACGGATCAGCGTGATCCACGAAGGCATCGATACCCGGCGGATCTCACCGGCCTCCGGGTGCTCGGTGACTCTGCGCAAAGCCGGCCTCACCTTCCATCCCGGTGACGAGCTGGTGAGCTTCGCGGCACGCAACCTTGAGCCCTATCGCGGCTTTCACGTGTTCATGAGGATGCTGCCGCTGTTGCAGTCACTGCGCCCCCGATGCCATGTGGTGATCGTGGGGGGAGATGGGGTGAGCTATGGAACAGCTCCGGCCGACGGCGGCAGCTGGCGGGAGATGCTGCTCAGGGAGCTGGCGGGACGTCTCGATCTCAGCCACATCCACTTCGTGGGGCAGGTGCCCCACCCCGTGCTCCACGATCTGTTCCGGGTCACCGCCTGCCATGTGTACCTGAGCTATCCCTTCGTGCTCGGCTGGAGCCTGCTGGAGGCGATGGCCTGCGGGGCTGTGGTGATCGGCTCAGCCACGCCGCCTGTGCAGGAGGTGATCGACAACGGCACCAACGGCCTGCTGGTGGACTTCTTCGCCGGCGAGGAGCTGGCCCATCGCATTGCCCACGTGCTGGCCGATCGGGCAGGCCACCGCACCCTTGCCGTTGCCGCCCGCAGCACCGTGATCAGCCACTACGACCTGAACAGTGTCTGTCTGCCGCGGCAGATCGAGCTGGTTGAGCGCCTGGCCCGCCCGCATGCTTGACAGTTGCTGCGATGGATTATGGACAACGACTGTGCTCAGTTGAACAATGCCTGATGCAGCCTGCTCTTCTCGTATCAGTTGGCGAATTGAGGGGTCCAGCTCCGCAGGTGCGGCCACATCAGGTCGCAGAGGGCGCGAGCGTGCTCCTCGGCATAGTCGGCTCCCAATAGGTCGCGGTAGCGCTCGGCGGTGGCGGGGCAGATGAGCTCGCTGGTGTAGCGCCAGGAGATATTCACCACGCGCCCTTTAGCAATGAAGTTGTGCCATGTGTGCCATGACTTCACCATCTACCAGGACCGGGCCGGTAAATACCAGCACCAGCCTGAGCGGGTGAAGCTGGCGCGGGTGCGAGCCCTGGCCTCAAGATGGGTATTGAGCAGCCGAATCGGTTCAAGCCCAGCTCAGCAGCCGTTCATTGGAACACCAAGCTGGAATCAATCCGGCCTAAGCCGGGCAGCGATCCCTTGAATCCTGTGATGTTCACCAACAGATCATCGCGAGTGCTCAGCGCTGCTTTTCTGTCATTGATCAAGAGGTAGGTGCCACGGATGGCTCGGTTGTTGCTCCTCACCAGCGCCGCTCCATTGGCACGCAGCGCCTGATTGCCTCTGCGCCGGCCATCCGCATCGGCGAACACCGCAGCGGCAAGTTCTTGCAGGCTTCTGGCCGTGCTGTTATCCGCCGCACGGGTGAATCTGCGCGGTCGCGGCTGCGCTCTTCCCTGGCGGTTCAAGATGGCCATCTTGTCTTCCCCGAATGTGAAATCCGTGATGCGGTCTGGGGCGGTGATCGTGGATTCGCGAGGTCGGAAACCAAACACATCAGGGCCACGACCTCCCGTGAGCACGTCCTGGCCGCCGCGACCATCGATGAATTCCGGCCGAGTGGTTCCCCTGATGCGCTCACCTCGGGCCGTGCCGATCAGATCATCGTTGCGGATGATGCCAGTGGCTCTGCCTGTACTGATCGTGGCACCGGTGGGATTTGCCAATGTCACCGCAAAGGTTTCATCCGCTTCCCTCAGCGTGTCGCCAGCGACATTCACCGAAATGGTCTG
Organism: uncultured Cyanobium sp.; assembly: GCA_937919075.1. GTDB lineage: Bacteria > Cyanobacteriota > Cyanobacteriia > PCC-6307 > Cyanobiaceae > MW101C3. The sequence goes on from CALFOF010000358.1 coordinate 2,874, forward strand.
CCTGGTCACACCTGGAGCAAACGTCAACGTGCCAGCTGGCAATGCACCACCCACAAAATCAGCCCCAGTGGCAGGTTTGCTGCCACTACCGGTCACCGCCCATCGGGCGAAGCTGGCAGCGGATGTGCTGCCGGTGCGCCTCACAGTGAAGGTGAAGGGGGTGCTGCCTCCATGTCCCTCAGCTTTATCTGCAGCTGTGGCTGAAATCGCAAGAGCGGGCAATGGCGTGATCGGCACCGTGCCGGCAGCGGTGGTCACCTCTTCCGCGAAACCCTGGCCGTCGCTGTACGACACCTGCACCCGCAGCTGCTTGCCCTCATCGCTTGCTCCCACCGTGTAGTTGGCGCTGTTGCTGCCAACCGGGATCCAGGTGGTGCCATCGGTGGACGATTGCCAGCCGTAGCTGAACGCCCCATTGCCATCGGGATCATCCCCAGCCAGCACCGCCGAAAGCGTCTGCCCCACTGCTGGTCTGCCGCTGATGGTGAAGGTGGCGGCACCGTCGTTCACGAGCGGCACAGTGCCGGCAGGGGTGGTGACGGATTCGGAGAAGCCTCCCCCATCGGTGTAGGCGGTGAGCAGGCGGAGCTGCTGGCCT
>CALFOF010000359.1 GCA_937919075.1 uncultured Cyanobium sp.
CAGCCACAGATCACCGTGCTGGTGCTCGTGCGCACCGCTTTTGATCGCCAGATCCCGCAGCCGGCTGAGGCTGTAGCCCTCGCGATAGATCTGCCGCAGCTCCAGCGGCACCTCAGCGGTAAACAACAGGTTGCGGTCTTCCGCCACGCACAGGAACAGCAGGCGGTACACCAGCCGCAGCAGCTGCCGGAAGAAGGCCTGGGTGCTCAACTCACCGCTCTGCAACCTGGCCACCAGCTCGCCATTGGCCGGGTGCTGCAGCACCCCCTGGCCCACCGCCTCCAAGGCTGCCTGCACGCCATCGCGCAGCTTGTTCAGTGCACGCTCGCCGCTCTGCTGCCCCGCTGCCTTCCAGCCATCCAGCAGGCAGCGGCCCTCGCCGTTGCGCTGGAAGCGGCTGGCGTGCAGCAGCAGCCACACCACCGCAAACTCATCAAACAGGCCGCCGCTGAGGATGTCGCCGATCTCCACCTGCACGTAGGCCGGTTTCACCAGGGCAGGGTTGTCGTGCAGCAGCCGCAGGCTGGTGCCATTGCAGAGCACACCCCAGTTGGAGCTGTCGTCGGCATTGAGGCATTCCTGCAGGCAGCTGTGCGGTGAGCGCTTGCGGCCCTCCTGGCCGAACTGCGGGTGGCCCCGGTCGAGCTCGTCGGTGGGCAGGCCCGTGAACACCAGCGGCACCGCCGCCGAGAAGGCCTGGTGGCTGATCGGGAACTGGGCTTCTGCCACCTGGCGGGGCGGGCAGGGGACAAGATCGCTCCAGCCGAACACCTGCTCCAGCAACTGGCACGTGAACCACGGCGCCCAGGGCGTGCCCTCGCAGCGGCTGCGTAGTTCCTGGGCCTGCTGCCACAGCGCCCTGGCGCGGATCCAGGCCTGGTCCACCGCCACCTGCAGGCGCTGGTTCTTCTGCAGGCCGTAGTCGCTGGCCTTCTGGCCCGCTGCCTCCTGGCGGGCGATCTGCTCCAGCAACGACGCCGGCAGCAACCCGCCCACCAGCCGGATGGCGTTGAACTGCAGGGTGGCGCTGCGGCGGCGGGGCATGGGGGTCAGGCGATCCTCATGGGGCCGTCAGTCGTAGATCCGGCTGCGGTGGCCCAGCCGCACCACCAGCACCACCAAGCGCTGGTCGACCAATTCACAAACCAGGCGGTAATCGCCCACCCGGTAGCGCCACAATCCGGCCAACGGGCCTGTGAGTGCCTTGCCCCGTTCACGGGGATCGTTGGTTTCTTCCACAAGCCGCTGGAGGTAGGTCGCCAGCCTCTTGGCGGTGGCGCCATCGAGCTTGCGGAGCTGACGTTCGGCACCGCTCGAAAGTTCAACGGTCCAGGCCAAGGTCTTGTATCACCGCATCCAGTGGGCGAGTGCTGGATTCGCCCCGGTGCACCCGTTCGGCTTCCAGGGCACCGAGGTAGGCATCTTCCAGCTCATCCATGCCCTGACGGATTAACTCCTGCACATAGAAATCCTTGCTGCGACCGGTGGCCTGGGCGAGTTGCTCCAGGCGGTCTTCGATCTCGGGGTCGAGCTGGATGGTGGTGGTCATCGTCATGACTGCCGGTCTGAGTTTCACGCTAAGGGTGGTGGCCATTCACAGTTGCGGTGCCGGCAGCAGCACGAACAGGCCGATCACATCCACCGGCAGGCTTGGCTCACAGCGGAAGCGCATGCGCAGCGCGCCGCCGGTGCCCACCGCGGCCTGCCGCACACGGCGGTGATCGTCTTCCGCCTCGGCAGCCCGATCCAGCGCCAGGGTGCGCAGGTCGGCCTCCAGGGCCGGCAGCAGCTTGAGCGCCCGCTCCAGCTCCATCTGCCGCTGCCCCGGCTGCACGTTTCCCACGGCTGGCTGCTGGAGCAGGGTCAGGGCTTCTGCCTCCGCCAACACCTGCAGCCCAACGGCCGCGCAGCGCACGGTGAGGCACTCCTCCACCAGCAGCGGCGGCATGGCCAGAAAGCCGGCGTCGGTGCGGCGCTCCTGGTTGATCTGGTGCCGCAGGCGCAGCAGCAGCA
>CALFOF010000360.1 GCA_937919075.1 uncultured Cyanobium sp.
ATCCGCTATGTGGATCCCACCACCGGCGAGATCCTGCAGAGCCTGGAGGCGGTGAATATCTATCCTGCCAAACACTTCGTGACCCCCAAGGATCGCCTTGAAGTGGCCATCGACGCGATCCGCATGGAGCTGCGCGATCGCCTTGAGGTGCTGCATGGGCAGGGAAAATTACTGGAGGCTCAGCGCCTTGAGCAACGCACCGCCTACGACCTGGAAATGCTCAAGGAAGTGGGGTATTGCAACGGCGTCGAGAACTATGCCCGCCACCTTGCGGGCCGCCAGTCCGGCACCCCGCCCGAATGTCTGATCGATTACTTCCCCGACGACTGGCTGTTGGTGGTGGATGAAAGCCACGTCACCTGCTCCCAGTTGCATGCCATGTACAACGGTGATCAGTCACGCAAGCAGGTGCTGATCGACCACGGTTTCCGCCTGCCCAGCGCCGCCGACAACCGCCCGCTCAAAGCGGAGGAGTTCTGGGAAAAAGCCCGTCAGACCATCTTCGTGTCCGCCACCCCCGGCCAATGGGAGATGCAGCAGAGCGAAGGCCACATCGCTCAGCAGGTGATTCGCCCCACCGGCGTGCTTGACCCGATCGTGGAGGTGCGCCCCACCGAGGGGCAGGTGGATGATCTGTTGGCAGAAATCCGGGTGCGTGCGGACCGCTCGGAGCGCAGCCTGATCACCACCCTCACCAAGCGCATGGCGGAGGATCTCACCGATTACCTGGCTGAAAATGGGGTGCGTGTGCGCTATCTCCACTCCGAAATCCACTCGATCGAGCGCATCGAGATCATTCAGGATCTCCGCAATGGTGTGTTCGATGCTCTGGTGGGCGTCAACCTGTTGCGCGAAGGGCTCGATCTTCCTGAAGTGTCGCTGGTGGCGATTCTCGATGCCGACAAGGAAGGCTTCCTGCGGGCAGAGCGCTCTTTGATCCAGACGATTGGCCGCGCCGCTCGCCACGTGAGCGGCGTCGCGCTGCTCTACGGCGACAACCTCACGGATTCGATGGCGAAGGCCATCTCCGAAACCGAGCGGCGGCGTGCCATCCAGCATGCCTACAACCAAGAGCACGGCATCACACCCTCCCCTGCCGGCAAGCGGGCCGGCAACTCGATTCTGGCCTCCCTGGAGGTGTCCCGCCGCCTCAACGACGATCAGCTGGAGCAGGCTGTGGAGCTGGTCGTTCAGAGCGATGCCCCACTGGAAGCGCTGCCGGAGCTGATCACCCAGCTGGAGGAAAAGATGAAAACGGCGGCCAAGAATCTGGACTTCGAAGAAGCTGCCAACCTGCGCGATCGCATCAAGCAATTGCGCCAGAAGCTGGTGGGTCATCACTGAGCAGC
>CALFOF010000361.1 GCA_937919075.1 uncultured Cyanobium sp.
ACTCGACATTATAGCAGGCTCAGCTGTGATGGCAAGTTTTTGCTTGATTCGGAATTGGCCTTCCAGGCTGGAAGCGTCTCCTCTCTCTGAACACGCTGTCAGGGCCATTTAAAGGTCTGTCCATGGCTCCCTCCGTAGGGCCGGCAGCCTGGGGCCTGATGCATTCCAAGAATGATTGAAAATCCGCCTGCCCTTCTCTTGGTAGAGCGGGCGGCCAGCGAGCAGGGTTCACCCCAGGCGGGCCGCCTTGCCCTCAGAAATCGCGGCCTTGAGCTCGGTTGTCCCCCATCCTCAATAAAAGTCCGCCTGCCGCTCCTGCTCCTCCGCCAGCAGCGCCGCCAGATCAAAGCCGCGCGCCTGCCAGTAGGCCTGCACTGCCATCGCCGCTTCGTCGTTGCCGCCAGCCGGACCGTTGTAGGCATGCCAGAGCGTCTTCTCTTCCTCAATCGGTTCCGGGCTGGCCGCTGGAAAAGCCAGTTCGTTGGTGTTGGCGGCCGCATTGGGTTGCAGGATCACCGCCTGCACCCCCTGCCGCGCCGTGAGCCAGCGCAGCCAGAGGTCGTCGTGGGAGAGTGCCCGCTTCAGCGCCGCCTCCAACTCAAGATCCTGCGGAAACCAGCTGCGCCGATAGAGCACCCCGCTCTGCCCCGTGGGCAGGTTGGCCAAACGCGGTTCACGCACGCCATCGTGCCAATCCGAATAGGGCCGGAAGGCTCCGCTGGGCTCTCCCTCCTGCAAACGGATGCGCCTGCCGCGGTGGGCCACGATGCAACCGTGGCGCTCGTGATTGCGCACCAGGTATTCGATGAAGCGCGGCGGGTAAAGGGTGTCGTCGTCCACCGTGATGAAGAGATCGTCGTCTGGCTGGGCAGCATCACCCTGGCCGTACCCACCAGCCTGCAGAAAGGAAACGATCTTGCGGTAAGGCCCCAGGTTGGGCACCCAGTGCAGCTGCACCCAGCCATCGGCCGTTATCTCCTGCAGCAGGGGATTGTCGGCGGCAACGCCCTGATCCAGCAGATGGGGCTCGTGCGAGAGGTGCAGATGCACCTGCGCCGGCCGGTAGGTCTGCTGCCTCAGCGACTCCAGCACTACCGGAAGATGCGCCAGGCGGCCACTGATCGCGGTGAGCGTCACTGGCGGGCCCGTGCGCACGTGGGCCCTCAGCGGTGGGTGGAGCAAGGTCTGCAGCCCTGGCTGTACAGGCAGCCCCACGAGGTTCAGGGCCTGCTCCAGGCTCAGCAGCACCGAACGCCGCTGGGCGGTCGCTACCGCTTCCGCCGTGGCTCCCTCCTTCTGAGCCTGCACAAAAGCAAGCGCCGCCTGCTGCTGCTGCCGGCCCTGCTCAGGCCCCGGTTCGAGGGTTTGCAGCAGCGCTACCCCGTAGCGCAGCCACTCAGCCGGGTCGTGACTCTCCAGCGGATGGGCCTCGATCACGGCCTGCCAGTCGTGCTGCTCGAATGCTGCCTCGGTCATCCGCTCGGCCCTTGTGCTGGCTCCCATTATCGCCGGCTCAGACTGGCTGAGCTGGAGGTATTTCAATAGAATCAGCCAGCAGCACTACCGCGGCGGCGAGTCCCGCTGGACAGCCTTGAAAAAGGACTGAAGAACTGAACCTTGCAACAAACAAGCGCAAAAACTATGCAGCAGTATAAACAAAAAAGCGAAGCTATTCATTATTGGCATAACGATTGCCATCGTCTTTGAGCAAGGCCATCACCGCTTCTGGATCTACCTCCAGATCGGGATAGTTGGGCCCTTGGTCGGTCACCACCGCCTGGCCCACGTGGATGCGGTGGTCGATTCCCAGCTGTGCGGAGATCAATGCAAACGTCAAGGTGCCATTACCATTAGCCATCAGTTCCAGCGCGATCTGGGGAGCCGCGCCAGCAAACAGCAGATGGGTGAAGCCGGCACCGTGGGGCCCCAACACCAGCTGGTGGCTGCCCACCAGTTCCGCCTGCTGCCTGACGTTCAAACCCCCCAGCTTCTGCACCACCTGCAGGCGTGGTGTGTGCCGCTGCAGTGCACCGATTAAGGCGTCTTCATGCAAAACCCGCCGCCTGCTACTCCGCCCCAGATACAAAACGCTGCCGGGGGGCGCCGGCGCTGGTCTCGCCTCCACCAGCTGGCGCACCCAACTCATCGCAAAGCCACTGCAGCGAAATAAAGGATGGGTGTGGCGCGCGCGGCGAAGGTAAAAAAGCCGCTCAGCCTTCAGCGCGAGCCCCGGTTCCAGCAGCACGATCGGATGTCCCCAGCGCTCCCGCACCCGGGCCAGCAACTCCAGCTGGAAGGGCTCGGTGGGAGGCTCGATCACGATCGGGATCCGGCGCCGGCACTCGCCCGCCAGAGCGATCTTGGGCAGCAGATCACACACGAAATGGCAGAAATTGGTGGTGTCGAGGTCGTCGCACACCACAAAGGCTTCCGGCAGCTCCAGCGTTCGTTGCGGTTCCGCTGGCGCCATCACCCCCGCCTCCGCCAGCACACCACCAGCCAGCACACCACCAGCCAGCGGCCAATAGGCGCTGCTGCCATCGGCCACCAACGCTCCGTCCTTGAACAGCAGGTGGTAACCCTGCCACTCACGCACCAGGCCTGCCTTGAGCAGGGCCACCTCCAAAGTCTGCGGGCTGGTCTCCAGCCCCGGCAGCCCTCCCCGCACCGGAAAATGCAGCCGCTCCGGTGCATCGCAGCGCACCGCATAGCTGAGATCCAACGGGGTATCCAGCCGCAGGGCGGTACCCGTTTCCTCCGCGCTGCAACCGGGCAGGGTGCCAACCCCGGCCTCCACAGCCTGCCGGGCGGCTTCCGCCGCACCCTCGCCCCAGATGGCCGTGCTCATCCCCAGCGCACGGTTGTGCTCCAGAAGCGCCCCCAACAGGGCGGCACGGCCCACCCTTTAGGCCCCCACCAACCAGCTGGTCATCGGCCGGCCGCTGCTCAGGGCCGCCACGCCGTAGCGCTGGTGCACCGTTCTCAGCAAGGGCAGCCGGTAGGCGCCGCAATCGG
>CALFOF010000362.1 GCA_937919075.1 uncultured Cyanobium sp.
GCGGTGGAGGCGTGGCCGGGACGATGAAACAGCCAGGCCTTGGCGTGCAGACGGGTGCGGCGGGTGTCGTAGCTGATGCGCACTTCGGCGCCCTGCTCCACCAGCCAATCAAGGGCGCGGCGATCGGTGGCGCCCATGTAGACGGTGGTGAGCACCCGGAGCTGCCGGCGCGGACTGGCTTGGAGAAACGTGGACAGGGCCGGCTGCATCAGGCGCAGGCCGCTGTATTTGATGAAGGCGCAGAGCAGATCAACCCGTTGAGCGGAGGGGATCTCATGGATCAGCGCCTGCCCCACCGACGGTTCACCGCTGGCGTTCACCAGCAGGGTGCTGTCGGCCAGGGGGATGAGCGGGCGGATGGTGGCGGCCTGGCCGGGGAGGAGTGGGGTGGATCGGATCTCCGAGAGCAGCCGGGCGGAGGGATGCAGACGATCGTCTGCGGAGATGGCGCGTGGGGCCTGGCTTTGGAGCAGGGCCACCAGTTGGTTCACCAGGGCCAGTTGGTGCTCAGGGGTGGCGCCTCCGCTCAGGTGCTCCAGGGCAATGCGGGCCAGACCCGCCAGGTGCCGAGCCAACAGGCGCGGGGCTTCCTGGGGATCGAGGCCGTCGGTTTCGACCAGGGTGTCCTGCAGCTGGCGCAGCTGTTGCTCCAGGCCCTCGGTGAGGAGTTGCTGGTAGAGGCCGGGGGGCAGGTGCTGCGAAGGCATGGGATCAACAGGGCAGCTTCAGCACAGTGATCGCGTGCGGGAACTCTTGAGGTAGCACCCCCTCACTGTGATGGCCAACGGAACCCATTCTCCCGGACTGATCCAGCGCTATCGCGAGCTGCTGCAGACGCGCCACTACGCCCGACGCACGGTAAAGACCTACGAACAGTGGCTGCGTCGCTTCCTCCGGTTTCATGGAATGCGACACCCGCGTGAGATGGGCAGTGCGGAGGTGAACGGCTTCCTCAGCCACCTGGCTGTGGAGGAACATGTGAGCGCCTCCACCCAGAACCAGGCCCTGGCTGCATTGCTGTTTCTCTACAGGGATCTGCTGGAGCGCGACATCGAGCTGGAGGGAGTGGTGCGGGCCCGGACACACCAACGACTGCCGGTGGTGCTCAGCGAAGCAGAGGTGCGAACTGTGCGGGAGCGACTCGAGGGAGACCCTGCTCTGGTGGTGGGGCTTCTGTACGGCAGCGGGCTGCGTCTCATGGAGGCTCTGAGGCTGCGGGTCAAGGATCTGGACTTCCAGCGGCGGGAACTATCTGTGCGCGACGGCAAGGGCGGGAAGGACCGGCTGACCTTGTTGCCACAGAGCCTGGTAGCGGGATTGCAGGAGCACCTGTCAAGGGTGCGCCACCTGCATCAAGGCGACCTGGCGGCTGGCTGGGGGCGGGTACTGATGCCCTGTGCGCTGGCAAGGAAATATCCCAACGCCAACCGGGAATGGGCTTGGCAGTGGGTGTTCCCCCAGCAGAACCGCTGGCGCGACCGGGAATCAGGGAACCAGGGCCGTCACCATCTCGATCCAAGCGTGGTGCAGAAGGCCGTGAAGCGGGCCATGGCCGAGGCCGGAGTATCCAAAGCCGCAAGCTGCCACACCTTCCGCCACTCCTTTGCCACTCATCTCCTGGAACGCGGGCAGGACATCCGCACCATCCAGGAGCTGCTGGGTCACAAGGACGTGAGCACCACCATGATCTACACCCACGTACTCAATCGTGGCCCTCTCGGAGTACACAGCCCAGCAGACTTTGTGTAGCCATACGAACAAGTGGTTCTCGGACCCGTGAACCAGATCTAAAGAGTGGATAACCTTGTGCAAAGCCCTAGGCTGGCGCTAAGTTTTGGGCATGCAACGAGGGTCCGCCAGTCGTGGTTCACGGAAAGCGCAGACACATCAAGCATGGTTCGCGGAACCTTCCAATAAAGAGTTAGCCAAGGCAGAGCGATTTCGGAACCTCGTCCTTATCGAGCGTTTTCTTGAAGCCTACGTTTGCC
>CALFOF010000363.1 GCA_937919075.1 uncultured Cyanobium sp.
CATGGCCAGCGGCCGGCCCTCGACCTGCCCCTGTGGCAACTGGGCCGGGCGATCGCCGATAGCTTCGACGACCTCAGCCTCTACCGGCCGGCGATGGTGGCCGCCTGGTGCCACGGCCACGACCAGGACGCCCGCGGCCAGCCGCTGCCGGCCGATCAGCTCTGGCAACCGCGCCTGTTCCGCCAGCTGCACGACCGCCTCGGCCGGCCGCCCTTTGGCCTCAAGGTGCTCACGGCGATCGAGCGGTTGCGTGGTGGCACCGCCTGCCTCGATCGCCTCCAGGGTCCACTGCGGCTGTTCGGCCTGAGCAGTGCCGCGCCGGTGCAGGTGCACCTGCTGCAGGCGCTCGCTTCGGTGGTGCCGGTGGATCTTTACCTGCTCACCCCCTGCCGTGACCTCTGGCAGCGCTGCAGCGACCGGCGCCGCAGCCTCGATGTGGCGATCGAACTGGCCGATCCCCACGACCTCGACTGGCTGGCGCGCACGCCCGGGCTTGAAGCCCGCTTCGGGCGGCTCGGTGGCGAATTCCAGCAACTGCTGGAGGGCACCGGCGACAGCCAGCTGGCCGCCGAGGAAACCCGCGACCTCTTCTTGTTGCCCGCCAGTGCCGCTGAGCATCAAGGGCTGCGGCCGCCCACCTTGCTGGAGCAACTGCAGCAGCAGCTGGTGGAGACGGACGCCTGGCCCACCCTGACGCTGGCGCCGGCGGACCACTCGCTGGAGTTTCACCCCTGTCCGGGGCGGCTGCGCCAGGTGCAGATCGTGCGCGACCGCTTGCTGCAGCTGCTGGCCGAGGACCCCAGCCTCGAACCGCGCCACATCCTGGTGATGACCCCCCAGGTGGAGCGGCTGGCGCCCTTGCTCGCTTCGGTGTTCAGTGAGAGCGGCGCCACGGGGGTGGTCCTGCCCTGGCGGCTCACCGACCGCAGCCAGCAGGGCGACGCCAGCATCGGCGGGGCCCTGCTGCAGCTGTTGCGCCTGGGCGGGGAGCGGCTCACCGCCTCCGCGCTGGAGGCCCTGCTGGAGAACGGCGCCCTGCAGGCCCACTTTGAGCTGGAGGCCGATGAGCCCGCCGCCTTGAATGCCGCGCTTCAGGCCGCAGGCTTCCGCTGGGGCCTCGATGGCGCCGCCCGCGGCGGCGATCCCACCCACAGCCTGCGCTGGGCCATCGACCGGCTGCTGCTGGGTCAGGTGCTGGCCGACCAACCGGGCGTGGCGGTGGGACTCACCGCCCCGCAGGCGCTGGGGGGCAGCGTGGAGCGCCAGGCGCGTTGGATCCGCCTGCTCATCGAGCTGCAACGCGTGCTCGACGGGCTGGGCCGTCCGCGTGATGCCGTCGCCTGGGGCAGCCAGCTGGCCGAGCTGCTGCCGGAGCTGTTCGGCGAGGGGGGGGAGCGGGCCTGGGAGTTGCAGGCGATTCGCGCCGCCATCGCCGACTGGCAAGCCAGCGCCGCCCGCTGCCCGCTGCCGATCGGAGCCCCTGTGGTGGCCGCCGTACTGGAGGAGCGCCTCACAAGCGACAGCGGCCGCTTCGGCCATCGCAGCGGCGCCCTCACGATCAGCGCCCTGGAACCGATGCGGGCCATTCCGCACCGGGTGATCGTGCTGATGGGCCTCGACGCCGAGGTGTTTCCGCGGCAACGGCAGCGCCCCGGCTTCGACCTGATGGAACGGGAACGGCGGCTCGGTGATCCCCATCCCGCCGACCAGGACCGCTACGTGTTGATGGAGGCGCTGCTCTCGGCCCGCGACCACCTGCTGATCGCCTGGACCAGCCGCGAGGAGCGCAAAGGGGAGGAGATGCCACCGGCCACCGCCGTGCGCCAGTGGCTGGAGCTGCTGAAGGCGGAGCTGGGGGAGCCGGTGGCGCAGCGGCTGGTGGTGCACCATGCCGCCAACCCGCTGGAGCGCGCCAACTTCCTGGCCACGGCCGAGCGGCCGCCGGCCAGCTGCGACCGGCGGCAACTGCTGGCGCGCCAGCAGCTCGATGGCGCCGCCTCCGTGGCACCGGCCCTGCCGCTGGCCCTGCAGGACCCGGCCGAGCTGCTGGCTGGCGATGTGGTTGTGGCACGGCACGGAGAGTTGGCTGGCGGGGGCGAGGCCGGCCTTGATCCCTGGGGCGACCTGCGCGAGTGGCTGCTGGCGCCCCAGGCGCAATGGCTGAAGGAGCTGGGCCTTCGGCCCAAGGAGTGGGTGGAGCCGCTCGATGACCTCGAAGCCCTCGAACTCGATGAACGGCAGCGGGCCTGGCTGCTGCGCCAAGAACACGAGCGGCAAGCCGGCGCGCTGTCAGCGGCGCAATCGGCGGGGCTGACAGGTGCGCGGAACACCCCCGTGCCTGCCCCCGATTGGAGCCTGCTGGCGCGGGGGCGCGGGGTGCTGCCGCCGCTGAGCGCCGGGGCCCTGGAGGCCCAGACGCTGACGGACCGTTGGGACACGCTGCAGCAGTTGCTGGCAGACCTGGGCCCGCCGCGCCCCCTGGCGTTGCGTTGGCAACCGGGCAAAGGCCGCACATCCCTACGGGGGCCGGCCGCTGAGGTCATGGCTTATGGCGACGCGCTGGTGCATGTGCGCCTTGCGCGTCCCCGCCCCTGCGACCGCCTCGGCCTGTGGCTGGAACTGCTGCTGGCCGCCGCCGCTGGAGCCGCGCCCACGGAAGCACGCCTGATCGCTCGTGAGAAGGAGGCTTTCAAGCTGGTGGGCGTCTGGGCGGCGCCGGCGCCTGCTGCTGCGGAGCAACACCTCAACAGCCTGCTCCAGTGGCGCCAGGAGCACCGCCTGCGCTGCTGGCCGGTGCCACCGGCCATGGGTTACGCCTATGCGCTGGCGGAACGGAAACACCCCGGAAGCGGTGCCGGCGCCGCCAGCAGCGCCTGGGAGGGGGGGCTGTTCGCCATGGCGGAACGGGAGGAGGCGCCGCTGGCGCTGGCCTTCGGTGGCGGCACCCCCGCCGCCGACCTGCTGGCGGGACGCTTCGGCGATGTCTGCGGCCTGGCGCTAGCGCTGTGGACGCCGCTGCTGGACGCGCAGGTGCAGCCATGAGCCACACCCTGAGCCAGGCCAACAGCCAGCAAGAGCCACGCTCGAACCCAGCCGATGGGCCGCTGCAGGAGTTCGATGCCAATGCCCTGCCGCTCAGCGCCGGCCTGCGACTACTTGAAGCCAGTGCAGGCACCGGCAAAACCTTTGCCCTGGCCCACTTGGTGCTGCGCCTGGTCACGGAGCCGCACCTGAAAGAACAGCCCCTGGCGGTGCGAGAGCTGCTGGTGGTGACCTTCACCGAAGCGGCGGCAGCGGAGCTGCGTGACCGGATCGGCCGGCGGTTTCAGCAGGCTCTGGAGGCGCTTGAAACACTGCAGACGCCCGCCGCCGACCGCCCCGCCACGGACGCGGTGCTGGCCGGCTGGCTGGAGCAATGGCCCACCGACACCAACGTGCCCCAGCTGCGGGCCCGGCTGCTGCTGGCCCTCGAAGAGCTCGATGCCGCCGACATCACCACGATCCACGGCTTCTGCCACCGCAACCTGCGGCGCCAGGCGCTGGAGGCGGGCCTGGGCCCGCAGCTGGAGGTGGAAACGGAAGGGGCCGAGCTCGCCGAACAGGTCGTCCACGACTACTGGCACAGCCAGGTGCTGCCCCTGCCGCTGCACCTGCTGCAAGGGCTGAAACGGGCCAAGGTGACCCCGGCAAGCCTCGCCGGCCTGCTCCAGCAGCTGGAAGGCGATGCGGCGCTGACGCCCCCGCCCCTGCCGGACGGCTGGCAGGCCGAGGCGCCGCTGCAGGGCCAGCTCACTGGCTTCTGGAGCGAGGTCTGGGAGCAGTTCAAGCCGTTGTGGGCGGCGCGGGGGGAAGCGCTGGAGCAGGCGTTCTGTGCCAGCGCCAAGCAATGGAAGGCGCTGGGGGCCAGCGCCACAACGCCCTACGCCGGCAAACCCAGAACGAAACGGGTTGAGGAGCTGAGTGCCTGGCTCGCCGCCCAGCCCGATCCCGGCTCCTACGCCGAGCTGCAGATCGACAAACACACCTGGCTGCCCGACTACTTCCATCCCGGTGTGTTCACGAAGGTCGCCCAGACGTTCGAAACCCCACCGGTGTCGTTGCCGCAGCAGCCGCTGCTGGAAGCGGTGGCCGCGCTGGTGGATGGCCCCGCCGAAGCCGTGCTGGCCCATTTCTGCCACTGGGGGGCTGGGGAACTGCGCAGCCGGCGGCAGCGAGCCGGGCGGATCAGCTACGGAGAGCTGCTGCGGGGCCTTGATCCGGGCCCGTCCGGCACCGAGCGCGTCGCGCTGATCGAGGCGCTGCGCCGCCGCTACCGGGCGGCTCTGATCGATGAATTCCAGGACACCGACCCGATTCAGTGGCGCACAT
>CALFOF010000364.1 GCA_937919075.1 uncultured Cyanobium sp.
GCGATCTCCATGAGCGATCTCGGCCTCACCCCCAACAACGACGGCAAGGTGATCCGCATCAACATCCCGCCGCTCACCGAAGAGCGCCGCAAGGATTTCTGCAAGCTCGCCTCCCGCTATGCAGAGGAAGGCAAGGTGGCCCTGCGCAACCTCCGCCGCGATGCGATCGAGAAGCTCAAGAAGCAGGAGAAGGACAGCGAGCTTTCCGAAGACCAGAGCCGCGATCAACAGGACAACGTGCAGAAGCTCACCGACCGCTTTATTGCCGAGCTTGAGAAGCATCTGGCGGAGAAGGAAGCCGACATCCTCCGGGTGTGAGCCTTCTTGACGCTGATGTGATCGTCGTCGGCAGTGGTGCTGCCGGGGCGGCTACTGCTTTCCACCTGGCCGCCAAGGGTTGGCGGGTGAAGCTGCTGGAGGCGGCGGCGATGCCACGCTCCAAGCCCTGCGGCGGCGGCATGGCGGCTTCGGTGCAGCGTTGGTTTCCCTTCGATCTCGCGCCGGCCGTGGATCGGGTGATCACGCGGGTGCGCTTCACCTGGTGCCTGGAGGACCCGGTGCTGGCGGAGCTGCCGGGGGCGTCCCCGTTCTGGATTGTGCGCCGCTCCGTGCTCGATGCCTTCCTGGCCCAGCAGGCCGTGGCGGCGGGCGCCGATCTCCTGGCCGCCACGGCCGTCAGCGCCATCGTGCGGCAGGGCGAGCACTGGCAGGTGCAGCTGGAGCGGGGTGGAGCCCTGCAGACCCGGGCCGTGGTGATCGCCGATGGCGCCTGCTCGCGCCTCGCCGCTCCGTTGGGGCTGGGGTCTCCGCGCCCCCGCTACGCCGCTGCCTTGTCGGTGGAGCTGGAAGGCGCTGCGCTGGAGCCGGACACCGCCCGTTTTGAATTCGGCCTGGTGCGCCACGGCTTCTGCTGGGCGTTTCCCCGCGAGGGCGGCGTGAGCGTGGGGGTGGGCACCTTCCTGGGCCGGGAACTGGCTGATGGTGAGGCCGCCCTTTCCAGGCTGCTGCCCAGCCTCGGCTTTGATGCCGCCAGCGGCGTGCGGCGCCAGTGGCCGCTGCGGGTGTGGGATGGCCACCACCGGCTGCATGGCGATGGCCTGGCGGTGGTGGGCGACGCCGCCTCCCTCTGCGATCCGTTTCTGGCGGAAGGGTTGCGGCCGGCGTTGCTGAGTGCCACACGCGCGGCGGCAGGGATCGATGGCTGGCTCTCGGGCGACAGCAAGGCCCTGCCCGCCTACAGCGACACTCTGCGGAAGGAATGGGGCAGCTCGATGGCCTGGGGGCGCCGCATCGCCCAGGTGTTCTACCGGGTGCCGCGGGTGGGCTATCAGCTGGGCATCAAACGCCCCACGGCACCGCAGCGGATTGCCCAGATCCTCTCGGGGGAAATGGGCTACGGCGACATCGCCCAGAGGGTGATCCGCCGGCTGTTGTTCAGTGGCGCAGCGAATCCTTGATGCGGCGCAGCCGCTCGTCGATCGAGCCGAGCAACTCAATGGCGAACATGGGCGCTTCCTGCACGGCGAAGAGGAACTTCTCGCGGTTCATCACCAGGATGCGGCAGTCGTTCAGGGCCGTGGCGTTGCCGTAGCGGTGGTGATCACCCGTGACCAGGGCGCCGGCGCCGAACACATCGCCCGCCTGGATCTCTTCATGAGCGGCATCGCCGTTCCAGCTCAGCTGAACCACGCCCTCCAGCAGACCGAACATGCAGTCGCCGGATTCACCGGAGCTGAAGATGCGCTCGCCGGCGGCAAAGGTGTGCACTTCACATTCGGAGGCGAGGGCACGCATCGTGTCGAGGGCGTGAACGGTCATGCGCGAAGGGCAACTGATCCCAGTGTGAGCCCTTGAGGTTAAGGGCTCCTTCAGCTCATGGCTCCTTCAGCCGGCGGCGGCGGAGAGCGCCAGGGGTGCGCCCAGGCCACCACGGACATCTTCGGGAGCCAGGCGGCCGTCATGGTCGGTGTCGAGCGCATCGAACACCGCGTCGCTGCCGAGCCATTCCTCGCGGGTGATGCAGCCGTCGCCATCCATGTCGTTGAGCAGGAAGATCTCCTGGGCGGCATGGGCGAAGGCGGCTTCACCCTCCAGCTCCGCCAGCCGGTGGGCCAGCTGAGCTTCCAGCGTTTCGATCGCCTTGCAGAAGCCGCTGATGCCTTCCTCCAGCTTCTCGCTTGCCATGCGATCGGCGGCCATGCGGGCCTCGAACCCGGCGTGATCGAGGTGCAGCAAGGCTTCGGAGGCGGCTGGCGCTTCGGCATCAAGCTTGCGCACCAGTTCGCCCTGCCGCTGCCGCAGCTGGTCGAGCAACTTGGGTGAGATTGTGAGCAGGTCGCAGCCGGCGAGTTCGATGATCTCCTCGATGTTGCGGAAGCTGGCTCCCATCACCTCGGTTTTGTACCCGTGGGTTTTGTAGTAGTTGAAGATGCTAGTGACCGAGACCACACCAGGATCTTCAGGGCCCGGGTAATGATCGCGGCCGGTGTCCTGTTTGTACCAATCGAGGATGCGGCCCACGAAGGGGGAGATCAAGGTGACTCCGGCCTCGGCGCAGGCCACGGCCTGGGTGAAGCTGAACAGCAGGGTGAGGTTGCAGTGGATGCCTTCCTTTTCCAGCTCCTCTGCGGCCTTGATGCCATCCCAGGTGGAGGCGATCTTGATCAGCACCCGCTCACGGCCGATGCCGGCCTCCTCATAGAGGCCGATCAGCTTGCGGGCCTTGGTCACTGTGGCGGCGGTGTCAAAGCTGAGCCGCGCATCCACTTCGGTGGACACCCTGCCGGGCACGATGCGCAGGATCTCCTTGCCGAAGGTGACGCAGATTTCATCGAGAGCTTCCAGCACCACCGCCTCTGCCGGCGCATCGGGGCCGATCACCTGGCGGGAAGCCTGCAGGGATTCGTCGATCAGGCCCTGATACAGGGGGATCTGGGCCGCCGCCAGGATCAGGGACGGGTTGGTGGTGGCGTCCCTTGGGGTGAACTGCTTGATGGCTTCCAACTCTCCCGTGTCCGCCACCACCACGGTCATGGCGGCGAGTTGATCGAGCAGGTTGGCCATGGCTGCACACACGGGCGTGGGACCTCAAGCTACTGAGCGATTCTGCGGCCAACTCCTGCCCGTGCTCAACCCCGCACCGTTGCGGCCGCTTGGGGCGGGGTGCCGGCCGGCTGGCTGGGGGCCACCTTTTCGAGCACCAACAGCGCTTCGATGATCTGCCGGGCCACCGGCACCGCCACGGTGGAGCCATAGGCATTGGCCCCCTGGGGCTCATCCACCACCACCAGCACCACGTAGCGAGGGTCGTCGATCGGCAGGGTGGCCACGAAGCTGCAGATGCGGGCGCCGGCGATGTACACCCCGTTGAGGGCCTTCTGTGCCGTGCCCGTTTTGCCGCCGATCCGGTGCCCCTCCATCTTCACGCCAGGTCCACTGCCGTTCTTCACCACCGATTCCATCCAGGCCAGCACCTGCTTGGTGACGGCGGGATCAAGCACCGGCAGGCCCTGAGCCGGCGGTGCCGCAGCGGCCAGCCCTTCGCCGGAGCGCAGGCCGCG
>CALFOF010000365.1 GCA_937919075.1 uncultured Cyanobium sp.
CCCCCTTATCCGAAGTGACTATGACTTAATCTGACCGTGACGACGCCGCCAGGCGTTGCAGCGATCTGTACGTTCCGCATTTCTTCCCATGGCTGTCATCGACCGTGTTCCCAGCGTGATCTTCAAGACACGCGTGCGCGACGAATCTGTGGAGGGCCCCAACCCCTTCCGCTGGCAGGATCTGTGCACCGACGAGCTCTTCAAGGGCAAGAAAGTGGTGGTGTTTTCCCTGCCCGGAGCCTTCACCCCCACCTGCTCGTCCAACCACCTGCCCCGCTACGAGGAGCTCTCTGCCGAGTTCGAGGCGCTGGGCGTTGATCAGATCGTCTGCGTCTCAGTGAACGACGCCTTTGTGATGTACCAGTGGGGCAAGCAGGTGGGCGCCGACAAGGTGTTCCTGCTGCCTGATGGCAACGGCGAATTCACCCGCAAGATGGGCATGCTCGTGGAGAAGAGCAACCTGGGCTTCGGTCTGCGCTCCTGGCGTTATTCGATGCTCGTCAACGACGGCACGATCGAAAAGCTGTTCGTGGAGCCCGGCTTCGACGACAACTGCCCCAGCGACCCCTTTGAAGTGTCCGACGCCGACACCATCCTTGCCTACCTCAAGGGCACCCAGTCGCCTGGCGTTTCGGCACCGGTGCGCGCCTTCGTGGGCTGATCGCCCATCGCCTGCGCCGATCCCATGAACCTTAGTGGTCACGCGTTCACCTTGCCCAGCGGCGTTGCCGCTGGGTTTTTTGTTGGTCCAAGGATTTCTAGGGGCAGCGGTCACAAGCGGGCGAAATCATTCAGCTGGCCGACTCCAGCTCGGGAACGCTCTCCTTGCGTGCACCACCGATCAGCTGCTCCACGAACAATTTCAGCAGCAGGGAGACGAATCCGGCGCTGGCCAGCACGAGCGCTGCGCCATAGGCCAGCTCGGTGTTGTACTGCTTGTAGGCATCTTCGACGAACAGCGGCAGCGTCTGGGTCTGACCAGCAATGTTGCCGCTCACCACGGCCACTGCTCCGAATTCACCAAGCGCGCGGGCTGTGGTGAGGATCAGGCCGTAAACCACCGCCCAGCGCACTGAAGGCAGAGTCACCTTCCAGAACACCTGCCAGTTGGAGGCTCCCAGGGTGCGGGCTGCCTCTTCCTGGTCCCAGCCTTCCTCCTCCAGCAGCGGAATCACCTCCCGCGCCATGAACGGAAAGGTGACGATGATCGTGGCCAATGCCATGCCGGGCCAGGAGAAAATGATCTTCCAGCCCAGGCTGCTGACAACGCCACCGAGCAGTCCGTTGGTGGGGCTGTAGAGCAGCACCAGCATCAGACCCACCACCACCGGCGAGATCGAGAAGGGCAGGTCGATCACACTGAGCAGCAGGGCTTTGCCGCGGAACTGGCGCCGAGCGATGGCTGTGGCCGCCGCCAGACCGAAAATGGTGTTGGCCGGCACAGCAATGGCGGTGCAGCGCAGCGTCAGCATCACGGCCGAGCGCAGCTCCTCGGATTGAAAGTTTTCGATGAAGGGCGCCAGCCCCTTGGCGAAAGCACCGGCCACCACCTCCAGGGCTGGCAGCAGGATGATCACACCCACATAAAGCATGGCGATCACGGGAATCAGGCTGGCAGCCTGGAATTTCGGCATTGAAAGGCGCAGGCCGCGAAACAGTGAAGCCATCAGAATCACAGAAGGTAAGGATCAATCGCTCGTCGCTGCCAACAGGCTGATCGCAGCCCACGGGCTGCTCAGGCACCGCTGGCAGGGTTGGCTTCCCAGTGGCGTCCCCACACCTGCAGGCCGTTGATCATCAGCAGGCTCAGCAACGAGAAGCCGAGCATCACCATGCCGATCACGGTGGCGGCTTCGAAGTCGTATTCCTCCAGCTTCTGGATGATCAAGGTGGGCGTGATCAGATCCTTGAACGGCACGTTCGAGGAAATCATCACCACCGAGCCGTATTCACCAACGGCGCGGCTGTAGCCCTGGGCCACACCGGCCAGGATCGCGGGCATCAGCTGCGGCAGCACCACTTTGGTGAGCGTCTGTCTGGGGCTGGCCCTCAGGCACCAGGCAGCTTCCTCCTGGTCGCGTTCCAGGGCCTCGAGCACCGGCTCCACGCTGCGCACCACGAAGGGCAGGGAGATGAACACCATCGCGATCGCCACCCCCAGCCAGGTGAACGACACCTTCAGACCAAACAGGGCGAACAGGGGGCCGCCGATCCAGCCGTTGGTGCTGTAGATCGCCGCCAAGGCCAGGCCCGCCACGGCGGTGGGCAGGGCGAAGGGCAGGTCGATCAGGGCATCGAGCAATCGGCGGCCGGGGAAGCTGCAGCGCACCAGCGCCCAGGCAATCACGAGCCCGAACACCCCGTTGAGCAAGGCAGCCAGCAGCGACAGGCCAAAGCTGACCCGATAGGTGGCCAGTGCTTCGGGCGACGTGGCGAGCCGCCAGAACTGATCCGGGCTCACGGAGGCCGCCTTGAGGGCAAGGGCGCCGAGCGGCAGGAACAGCACGAAGGCCATGTAGAGCCAGGTGATCCGCCACGACCAGCTCATCTGCAACCAGCTGGGCAGCTCCAGGCGTTGGGCTCGGGCCAGCAGAACAGGGGCCATGGCGGCAGGGGGCAGCGGTTGGCGGGACCGTATCACCGTTTGCCGATTAGTTCAACGGTATGCCGGTGGGAAACAGGGTTTTCGTGTAGCGTGCGGCGGTCGTTCATCACCTCCCTCTGTCATGGGCATCCGCGTCGCCGGTGTGAGCAAGCAGTTCGGTGCCTTCCGCGCCGTCGACGACGTCAGTCTTGACGTGGAAACCGGCTCGCTGGTGGCCCTGCTCGGGCCTTCCGGCTCAGGCAAAAGCACCCTGCTCCGCCTGATCGCCGGTCTTGAGGCGGCCGATGACGGCCGCATCTGGATCACCGGTGAAGACGCCACCAGCCGTTCGGTTCAAGATCGTCAGGTGGGCTTTGTGTTCCAGCACTTCGCCCTGTTCAAGCACCGCAACGTTCGGCAGAACGTGGGCTTCGGGCTGGAGCTGCGTGGCTGGAGCCCCGCCACGATCAAGCGCCGTGTGGATGAACTGCTGGAGCTGGTGCAACTGCAGGGGTTCGGCAACCGCTATCCGTCCCAGCTCTCCGGTGGCCAGCGTCAGCGGGTGGCCCTGGCCCGGGCGTTGGCCGTGCAGCCGCGGGTGTTGCTGCTGGATGAACCGTTCAGCGCGCTCGACGCCAAGGTGCGCAAGGAACTGCGCGCCTGGCTGCGCAACCTGCATGACGAGATGCACGTGACCACGGTGATCGTGACCCACGACCAGGAAGAGGCCATGGAGGTGGCGGATCGCATCGTGGTGATGAACAACGGCAGGATCGAACAGATCGGCTCGCCGGCGGAGATCTACGACCAGCCGGCCAGCCCCTTCGTGATGAGTTTTGTGGGAGCAGTGAACGTGCTGCCGTCGCATGTGCCGCTGGCTCCCGACCACGCCGCAGCGAGTGCTGCCGTCGCAGGTGAGCAGCAGCAGCGAGGCGATCTGTTCATCCGCCCCCATGATCTGGAGCTGCACCGCCATGCCCAGAGCGGCAGCGTGCCGGCGGTGCTGCGCCGGCTCACCCACATGGGCCGTGACATCCAGGCCGAACTGATCCTCGGCAGTGGCGAGGTGGTGATGGCCCAGCTGCCGCGGGAGCGCATCGATTACCACGACCTCAAGGCCGGCGATGCCCTGCACATCACCAGCCGGGAAGCGCGCACCTTCGTGCCCGACTTTGTGATCTGAGCCTCAGCGCGGCGCGGCCACGGGCAGGCCCTGGTCGTCGAACACGCCTTCAAACAGGGTGGTGCTGAGGTAGCGCTCCCCGGAATCGGGCAACACCACCACGATCGTGCATCCGCGGAAGGCGTCCTGCTGGGCCAGCCGCAGAGCAGCAGCAACGGCCGCGCCGCAGGAGATGCCGGCCAGGATGCCTTCCTCGCGCATCAACCGCTGAGCCATGGCGATCGCCTCCGCATCCGTCACGGGTTCCACCTGATCCACCAGGGAAAGATCCAGATTGCCCGGCAGAAAACCTGCACCGATGCCCTGGATACGATAGGGCCCCGGCTGCGGCGCCAGGCCGGCCAGTGTCTGGCTGATGACAGGGCTCCCCGCCGGCTCGACCGCCACCGAAAGCAGTGGCTGCCCCAGGGTGCGCTTGATGTAGCGGCTCACGCCTGTGATTGTGCCGCCCGTGCCCACGCCCGCAACGAGCACATCCACCTGGCCGCCCGTGTCGGTCCAGATTTCGGGCCCGGTGGTGTCGTGGTGGATCTGGGGATTGGCCGGATTCGAGAATTGCTGCAGCAGCACCTAGCGATCAGGCTCGCTGTTGGCCATGGCCTGGGCAGCGGTGATTGCGCCGCTCCAGGCTCATTGTTTCGGGCATGGTGAGTGTGAGCGGAATGCCTTTGGCTGCCGCCACGAAGGCCAGGGCAATGCCGGTGTTGCCGCTGGTTGGTTCAATCAACTCCTTGCCCGCACCAAGCAAGCCGTCCTGCTCTGCCTGGGCCACCATGGCCGCACCGATGCGGCACTTCACTGAATAGGCGGGGTTTCGTCCTTCAATCTTGGCCAGCACGCGGGCTCCGCAGCCGGCCGTGAGGTGCTGCAGTTGCACCAGCGGCGTGTTGCCGATGCTGAGGCTGTTGTCGAGATAGATCGGGGTCATCGGGGATTAGCGGCATTACAACAAAACCCTCCCGGCACATCCGGGAGGGCGTGGAATCAATGGGGCCGGCAGTTGCGAAAGGGTTGCCGAGCCGGAGTGGGCGGAAGTTCTGAGCTCTGCAAAGCCTGATGGAGCATCAGGCGGGCCATGCCCAGCTCTTCAACAACGAGTGTTTCCAGCAGGTCCTGGCGATCGCGGCTGTCGAGCTCGCCGTCGCGGCCCCAATGCAGGCACCAGGGAGGGGTGGCGGCGCTCATGGCTGGTGGGGGATCAACAAATCGTTGTCGCCCACGGCCACAAGCCGGCCTTCGGTGCGGAAGCGGCTGAGCAGCTTGGTTACCGTGACGCGCGTGAGGCCGCACAGTTCGGCCAGGCCGCGGTGGGTGAGGTTGAGCTCACACAACGACAGGCGGCAGCCATGACGGTTGACCTGCCCATGGGACTGGGCGATCCAGGTGAGCAGCGTCAGCAGGCGGCGATCGCCAGCGCGAATGCGCTGGATGGTGAGGAGCTCAGCGAGCATCTGGCGTTCTCTGCGCAGGTGCTGCTGCTGAACGCCGGGATCGAAGGCGATGTGCTCCACCACCACGGTGGTGAGGCACTGCAGTTCCAGGGGTTGGATCACGGGATTTTCGGAAGTGATCACCTCGCCAGGGCCCCAGAGGCCGAGGGTGAGGCTGTCGCCTTCGAGATCCCAGGCCACAGAACGCACGTAGCCCTCATGCAAGCGCCAGCTCATCGCTTCAGGGAGCACGTACTGAGGGTGGAGTGTCAGTTGCAAGGGGCTGTGGTGCAAGGAAGGTGTCACGGTGTCGGCGGGCGATGGGGTGGCGGTTCGGGCGTGGTGAAAGTGAGCAACAGGGGGCATTCGCGACAAACAGGCCATGGGTGGCAAGCAACTGCCGCAGACTATGCCTTATCTCCGATCGAGGTACCGGTATTGCGAGGCACACCTCCTATGGCGAGTCGGTCATAGCTTGCGCAAGACCCCGATCGACAAACCGTGGATTCTTTTTCGACCTCAGCCCCCCTGCGCCGCCGCCAGTTGCTGCTCACCGGGCTGGCCCTGCTGCCCCTGACAGCAGGTGCCGCCGTCCACCTGCATGGCTCCATCGCCCAGGCCCAGCAACCGCCCAAGCCGATCACGCTCACGGTGGTGTCGTATGCGGTGACCAAGAACGCCTACGACCAGATCTTCCGGCTGTTCGCCGCCGACTGGAAACAGAAGACCGGGCAGACCGTGACCTTTCGCGGCAGCTATGGGGGTTCCGGCAGCCAGGCCCGCGCCGTGATCGATGGACTGGAGGCCGATGTGGTGAGCCTGGCCCTCGCCGCCGACACGCTCGCGATCGAACGGGCCGGCTTGATCAGGCCAGGCTGGCAGAAGCGATTACCCAACAATGCGGCGCCGATTCATTCCACGGTGGTGGCGTTCGTGCGTAAGGGAAACCCCAAACGGATCAACCGCTGGGCCGATCTTGCTCGCCCTGATGTGAATCTGGTGGCGGCCAATCC
>CALFOF010000366.1 GCA_937919075.1 uncultured Cyanobium sp.
CCCTTACTCTCCGCAAGTGACATCCTGCCCGCTGGCAGGCCTTTCCCCGGATCCGGATACGATGCGCCGCCTTTTCGCCGTTCTGATTTCCGCCCTGCTGATCTTCGGCTTTGCCCCTGTGGCCCATGCCGATGTGGCCGGGCTCACTCCCTGCTCCGAAAGCCCCCGCTTTCAGCAGCGTGCCGCTGCCGCTGCCACTCCGCAGGCCAAAGCCCGCTTCGAGATGTACAGCCAGGCCGTGTGCGGCACCGATGGTCTGCCCCACCTGATCGTTGATGGCCGCTGGAGCCATGCCGGCGATTTCATGATTCCGGGCATCGCCTTCCTCTACGTCGCCGGTTGCATCGGCTGGGCCGGTCGCGTCTACCTGCAGGCCATCCGTGGCAGCAAGGACGCCACCATGCGCGAGATCCAGATCGATGTGCCCCTGGCTCTGAAGAGCACCATCGCCGCGGCCACCTGGCCTCTGGCAGCCTTCAGCGAATTCACCAGCGGCAAGCTGCTGGAATCCGATTCCAAGGTCACCGTTTCACCGCGCTGATCTCCGTTCAGCTGCCCCCATTCCCCTGTTCTCCACTTGGAGCGCGTTCATGAAAAAATTCCTTACCACCGCCCCCGTTTTTGCCGCGATCTGGTTCACCCTTACTGCCGGAATCATGATCGAATTCAACCGCTTCTTTCCTGATCTTCTGTTCCATCCCCTTTGATCCGCAGGCTTCCATCCGTAGCCTCTGACCCTCGCAAGCGGCCTCAACGGCCGCTTTTTTTATGGCTTCAGCGGCGGCTTCAACTGCTGGCTAGCCGCAGCAGGGCTTCCAGTTCGCCGATGGCGGTCTCCAAGTCGGCGTTCACCACCACGGCGTCGAATTCAGGGGCGGCGGCCAGTTCTTCCCGGGCCCGACGCAGCCGCCGTTCGATTGCGCTGTCGTCGTCGGTGCCGCGGCCGCGGATGCGCCGCTCCAGTTCCTGCAGCGATGGGGGTTCGATGAACACCTGGAATCCCTGCGGGAAGCTGCGCCGTACCTGGCGAGCACCCTCCAGTTCGATTTCCAGCAGCACCGGCTGGCCCTGGGCCAGATGCTCGCTCACGGGCGCCCGTGGAGTGCCGTAGAGATTGCCGGCAAATTCGGCCCACTCCAGCAGCCCTGCGGCGGCCACCTGCTGCTCGAACTGCTCCCGGCTCATAAAGAAGTAGTGCTCCCCTTCCTGTTCCCCGCTGCGGGGCGCGCGCGTGGTGGCTGACACCGACAGCCAGATCTGCGGATGGCGCTGGCGCAGCGCAGCCACGAGCGTGCCTTTGCCTACTCCGCTGGGACCGGTGATCACCGTGAGCCGCCCCGGGCCCGCCGCTGCTGCCATTTCTGCTGGCTTCTCTGCTCCCGTTGCCGCTGCCCTTGCCACTGCCGTTACCTCCGCCATCGGGCGATCGCACGTGAGACAGCAGAGTAAGGGGCTTGTCTGTCGGCGCCGCTCCCTTGACCTCCCGGACGCTCCAACCCATGGACGTCACCACCTTGCGGGCGGTGCTCGCCGAGTTGCGGCCGCAGCTGCTGCCGAGCCGCTTCGAGAAGGCCCAGCAGCCCAGCGCCCACAGCCTCCAGCTCGGCTTTCGCGCCCTCGATGGTCGCCACTGGCTGGAGCTGAGCTGGTGGGCGGATGCGCCACGCCTGCTGCCGATCGACCCTCCCGCCCGGCGCGGTGAGGGCAGCACCCTGGCCCAGCAGCTGCAGCACGGGCTGGGCGGCCTGGCGCTGGTGGCGATCGATCAGCACGGCTGGGAGCGGGTGGTGGAGCTGGGCTTTGCCCCCCGTCCCGGTGAAGCGATCTGCCGCTCGCTGGTGGTAGAGCTGATGGGCCGCCACAGCAACCTCTTTCTGCTGGAGGGCCAGCGGCGTGTGGTGGCCCTGGGCCGGCAGGTGAAGCCGCACGAATCCCGGCTGCGGCCGATTGCCAGTGGCGACACCTACAGCCCACCACCGCCCCTGCAAGCCGATCCTCCCGACGCGGGCGAAACGCCGGCGCACTGGCGCCGCCGCCTGCAGCTCCTGCCCCTGCCGCTCGGCAAGGCGTTGCTGCAGAGCTACCAGGGCATCAGCCCAGCCCTGGCCCTGCAGTTGGCCGGCGATCACCCCGACAGCTCCGCAGCGCTGCTGAAACTGCCAGTTGAAGAGCTGAGTGATGCGCAATGGAGCGCCCTCTGGGCGGCCTGGCAGCAATGGCTCGGCGACCTGGCGGCGGATCGCTTCGGCTTCGCCACCGGTGGAGCCACCGCCTACCGCTGCTGGGGCACCGAGCTGACCGGTGCGGTGGGGCGCCCCCTGGCGCAGCTCTACGACCAGCAGCTCACGGCCCAGGCGTTCCAGCTGCGCCACGATCAGCTGCAGCGGCGCCTGATCACCGCCCGTGATCGCCAGAGCGCTCAGCGGGCCGAGCAGCAGGCGTTGCTGGAGCAGGCGGCTGGCTGCGACCACCTGCGGCGGCAGGCGGATGCCCTGCTCTGCCTGGCCGATCCCAGCCGCGACCAGGTGGCAGAGGCGCAGACGCTCTACAAGAAGGCGCGCCGGTTGCAGCGTTCCTCCGCCGTGATCACCACGCTGCTGGAGCGCCACGACCAGCAGCTGGAGCGCATGGAAGCGAGCTTGGCCTTCCTTGAGCTGCACCGGCCCGAGCGGCCCACCCCCGACGCCCTGCGCGGGGCGTTGGAGGATCTCGCCGCCCTCGAAGACGATGTGGAGGAACTGCTCAGCCTCAGCGGCCGTGAGCGGGACACAGGCCGGCGCAAAGCTCGCGCGCGGCGGCAGACCGTGCCCTGCCAGCCGCTGGAGTTCCTCACTGCCACAGGGCTGCGCGTGCAGGTAGGCCGCAACCACCGCCAGAACGAATGGATCAGCCTGCGTCAGGCGCGCCGCGGCGATCTCTGGTTCCATGCCCAGGAATGCCCGGGCAGCCACGTGATGCTCAAGAGCTCGGAGGCTCCCGCCACTGACGCGGACCTGCAGGCGGCGGCCGATCTGGCTGCCCGCTTCAGCCGCGCCCGCGGCAACGCCCGCGTGCCGGTGGTGATGGTGCCCAGCGACCAGTTGCAGCGCATTGCCGGGGCCGGACCGGGCACCGTGCGCCACCGGGGCGGCGAGGTGCTGTGGGGCGACCCTGGCCGCGGCGCCACCCTGTGCAGTCACTCCTTAGGCTCAGCTCCAGCGCCTGGGCCATGAGCGAACCTCCCCTCCCTGCACCCCCTCCACCCATCCGGGTGCCACCGGCGGATGAATTTCCCGCTGAGGTGGAGATGAGCCTGGTGGATCATCTTGAGGAGCTGCGGCGCCGGGTGCTGCGCAGCCTGTTGGCGGTGGTGGCGGCGGCCGGTGGGTGTTTGCTGCTGGTGAAGCCACTCGTGCGCCTGCTGGAGATGCCTGCCGTGGGCATGCGCTTCCTGCAGCTCGCCCCAGGCGAATTCCTGTTCGTGTCCATCAAGGTGGCCGGCTATGCCGGCCTCACGTTGGCTCTGCCCTACGTGCTCTACGAGGGGCTGGGTTTTGTGTTGCCTGGGCTCACGCGCAGAGAGCGGCGTCTGGTGGCGCCTGCCGTGGCGGGATCCGCTGTGTTGTTCGCGGCTGGGCTCACCTTCGCCTGGTGGGCGCTGGTGCCGGCCGCACTGCGGTTTCTGGTCAGCTACGGCGCCGATGTGGTGGAGCCGATCTGGTCGATCGAGCGCTACTTGGATTTCGTGCTGCTGTTGATGGTGGCCACCGGGCTGGCCTTTCAGCTGCCGGTGCTGCAGCTGCTGCTGGGTGCGTTCGGCCTGATTCGCTCCGCTGCCATGTTGAAGGCGTGGCGCTGGGTGGTGCTGGTGGCGGCCCTGGCCGGCGCCGTGCTCACGCCCTCCACCGACCCCGTCACGATGCTGCTGCTCACCGGCTCGATCACGGCCCTGTTCCTGGTGGGCGTGGCCCTGGTGGCCCTCACCGAACGGTTTCGGCCTGTCGCCAGCGGCGCCTGAGGCCAGGCTCAGAGCAGGAATTCACTGGTCCGCCCGCCTTCAGCCGGCTCCAGGGTGAGGCTCATCGCCCGGCCGAGACGGGGCTTGTCGCGGGTGGTGGTGAGCCACTGGCGCACCTGATCGGCCACCCCGAGGTTGTTAAGCAGCTCGATCAGCTCCTGCAGCTTGGCCTCATAGCCCTCGGCGTCGAGCGGAAACGACTGTTGCTCCAGGTAGGCCCACATCACCTGCAGATAGAGACGGCCACGCCGTTGCACCAGCTGGAGGTCGTAGGAAGCATGCCAGCGCTGACGCAGCAGCTGCAGCACTTCATCGAGCTGGAGGGGGGCGAAGCGGCCGCTGGAGCCGGGCTCAGCAACCGGATCAGGCAGGGACACGGCGGCGAAACAGGGAAACTCCACAACAGCATGTTGCGCCGCAGGCGCAAGCCGGCGCCTGGCAAAACGTGGCGGCCAGGGCAACGTCCATAATGGGCGCCTCGATGCTTCGGCACCCAGGAACGTTCCGTATGACCCAGATCCCAGTGAGCGATGTGCCCGGAATGGGCCGTCGTCAGTTCATGAATCTGCTGACTTTCGGCTCCGTCACTGGTGTCGCCCTGGGTGCTCTCTACCCCGTTGCCCGCTATTTCATTCCCCCCCGGCCCGCCGGCGGTGGCGGTGGCACCACCGCCAAGGATGAACTGGGCAACACCGTCACCGCCACGGGCTGGCTCAGCACGCACAAGGAGGGTGATCGCAGCCTCGTGCAAGGTCTGAAAGGGGATCCCACCTATCTGCTGGTGGAAGGATCTGACGCCATCGGCAGCTACGGCATCAACGCCATCTGCACCCACCTGGGTTGCGTGGTGCCCTGGAACAGTGGCGCTAACAAATTCGTCTGCCCTTGCCACGGCAGTCAGTACGACCCCACCGGCAAGGTGGTGCGTGGTCCTGCCCCGTTGTCGCTCGCCCTGGCCAACGTCTCGATTGAGAACGACACCGTTTTCCTGAGCACATGGACCGACACCGATTTCCGCACCGGTGAAAAGCCCTGGTGGGCCTGATCGTCCGACCGTCCATCTCCTCCTGTCGCCCGTCCGCCCACCCCATGCGCCGCACCCTTTCCCTGCTGCTCTCCACCGTCCTGGCCTCGGCCGCCCTCTTCATGGCGCCGGCTGCCTCCTGGGCTTACCCCTTCTGGGCCCAGCAGAACTATGAGAGCCCCCGCGAAGCCACCGGCAAGCTCGTCTGCGCCAACTGCCACCTCGCCAAGTTGCCCACCCAGGTGGAAGTGCCCCAGGCCGTGATGCCTGACACCGTGTTCAAGGCGGTGGTGAAAATCCCCTACGACACCAGCCTTCAGCAGGTGGCCGCCGATGGCAGCCGCACAGGCCTCAACGTGGGTGCGGTGCTGATGCTCCCCGATGGCTTCACCCTTGCTCCGGCCGATCGCCTCAGCGACGAGCTGAAAGAGGAAACCGCTGGCGTCTACGTCACCCAGTACAGCGACGCCAACCCCAACATCCTGTTGGTGGGTCCCCTGCCGGGTGATCAGCACCAGGAGATCGTCTTCCCGATCCTCTCGCCCGATCCCGCCACCGACAGCGCCATCCACTTCGGCAAGTATTCGGTGCATGTGGGCGGCAACCGCGGCCGCGGCCAGGTTTATCCCACCGGTGAGAAGAGCAACAACGGTGTCTTCACCGCCCCTGCGGCTGGCACCGTGAGTGCCATCACCGCCGGTGAGAACGGCGCCAGCGTTGTGGAGATCCTGGCTGCCGATGGCAGCACCGTGAGTGAAACCATTCCCGCTGGCCCTGCCCTGGCTGTGGCTGTCGGCGATGCCGTGGTGCTCAACGGCCCCCTCTCGGTGGATCCGAATGTGGGCGGCTTCGGTCAGCTGGATGCTGAGATCGTGCTGCAGAACCCGGTGCGCATCTACGGGATGCTTGCCTTCTTCGCCGCCGTCGCTCTCGCCCAGATCATGCTGGTGCTGAAGAAGAGGCAGGTGGAGAAAGTTCAGGCAGTCGAAGGCGTCTGAGGCTCTTGAGGCTCTTCCGTATTTACTGAGCCATTTCTCTTGGCGCTTTTTCCCCCAGCTCTGCCGGCGGCGATGTTCACTTCACCGGGGCCCCTGCTGTTTCAGCTGGGGCCTTTCTCCCTGCGCTGGTATGGCCTGCTGATCGCCGTGGCGGTGCTGCTCGGCCTGATGCTCTCCACCAGGCTGGGCCGGCGGCGCGGCATTGAGCCGGCCATGATCGCCGACCTGCTGCCGATCCTGGTGCTGGCCGCCGTGCTCGGTGCCCGCCTCTACTACGTGGCGCTGGAGTGGCGCCAGTATCAGCTCAACTGGCTGGATGCTCTGGCCATCTGGCAGGGGGGCATCGCCATTCATGGCGCCCTGATTGCTGGTTCGCTGGCGGTGGTGGTGTATTGCCGCTGGCGCAAGCTTCCCTTCTGGAACCTGCTTGATGTGCTCGTGCCCTCAGTGGCTCTGGGCCAGGCGATTGGCCGTTGGGGCAACTTCTTCAACTCCGAAGCCTTCGGCTTGCCCACCGATCTGCCCTGGCGGCTGTTCATTCCGGCGGTGAACCGGCCGGCCACCTTCATCGATGAGCAGTTCTTTCACCCCACCTTTCTCTACGAGTCGCTCTGGAACCTCGCGGTGGTGGCGCTGCTCCTCACTCTGTTCCAGCTGGGCTCGCGCGGCCGCATCCTGCTCCCTGCTGGGGCACTCAGCTGCATCTATCTGATCAGTTACAGCTTCGGCCGGTTCTGGATCGAAGGATTGCGTCTCGATCCGCTCTGCCTGTTCTCGGTCCCCCCGTTCTGTGAGGGCGGCCTGCGCATGGCCCAGTTGATGAGCCTGCTGCTGATCGTGGCCGGATCAGTCGGTCTGATCTGTTTTTACCGCGGTGCCCGCCGCCTTCAGAGCGAGCCCATGCCCCGTCGTGATTCTTCCCCGGGAACCAACCTTTGATTTCCTCCTCCAGTCAGCCTGAAACCACCCCACCACCTCCAGCTGAGGCGGCGGTGGTCACGATCGTGGGAGCAGGCCCCGGCGCGCCTGATCTGCTCACCCTGCGAGCGGCCCGTGCCATCGAAGCGGCCGAAGTGCTCGTCTGGACCGATTCCCTGGTGTCGCCCCAGATCGCGGCGCTGGCTCCGGCAAGCGCTGAGCGGATCCGTACCAGCACCCTCACCCTTGAGCAGGTGCTGGAGGTGCTGATTGAGCGGGCCCGCGCCGGCAAGCGGGTGGTGCGCCTCCACGATGGCGACCCCTGCCTGTATGGGGCGCTGGCGGAGCAGGTGAGCCGGCTCACCGAAGCGGGCCTGGAGGTGGAGGTGGTGCCGGGCCTCAGCGCCTACCAGGCCACTGCGGCAGCGCTGCAGGCTGAGCTCACCATCCCTGGTCTGGTGCAGACAATCGTGCTCAGCCGGGCCTCCGGACGCACCGGCGTGCCGGAGAAGGAATCCCTGGAGCGCCTGGCGGCCCTGGGGGCCTCCCTCTGTCTGTATCTCAGTGCGCGCCATGTGGAGGAAGTGCAGGAGGTGCTGCTGGCGCACTACCCCGCCGACACCCCTGTGGCGATCGGCTACCGCGTCAGCTGGCCCGACCAGTGGATCACCGTCGTTCCCCTGAGCCAGATGGCGGAAACCAGCCGCCGCCGTCAGCTGATCCGCACCACTCTTTATGTGATCAGCCCCGCCCTCGACGCCCCCCAGCAGGCCCGCTCCCGCCTGTATTCCTCCGCCCACAGCCATCTGTTCCGCCCCGGTGCGGCGGGGCCACTCGCCGATGCGCAGGGGCTGCCTGTCGATCAGGCCGCCAGCGACTGCGGGCAGCTGGCTGAAGCCTCCCCAGTGTCCTCGCCGTAGAGCTCGGCTTCGAACCGGTCACGCTCGAAACGGCAGCCGCTGCGCGCCACGATCGCCTCGAGGTCCAGCGCTGCCACCCCCAGGCAGCAGGTGCCACCTGGCGATGGCGTCACGTTGAACACCAGCCCGGGCCCGGCTTCGATCCTCACCTCCCCGAGCATCAGCTTGCGGGCCTGCTTGTCGATCAGCTGAGGGCGCACTCCTCCATAGCCTTCGGCAAAGCTCAGGTCGTTGAGCTTCATGCCGGGAATGATCTTGCGGACATCGCGCAGAAACAGCTGCCGCCGCAGCCAGGGCACCTCGAACAGCAGGTTGCGCACGATGTAGGCGCGGATGTCGGTGTTGCCGAGCAGCTGCCACAGCACCGCCAGCACGGCCAGATCGAGCCTGAGCACTTCGAGGAATTCGAAGAACGAGCCGAGCCGGTAGCGCTCGAGCAGGGGCAGCAGCAGGGCGGTGGGACCGAAGCGTGTCTGGCCTGGAGCCCCCACATCGGGATCGCCATGCAGCGCGGCGAAGGGCAGCTTGTCGTTCTGCACCGTGTACACCTTGCCCTTCAGCAGCTCGGGGGTGAAGTAGAAGCTGCCGGCCACCGGCAGGCAGGAGTAGCGCAGTCCATGGCCCATGCGCTGGGCCATCAGCAGGCTGTGGGCGCCGGCGTTCACCACCACATGCCGCGCCCGCCAGAGCTGGCGGACTGCTGCCTTGGTCTGCGTCTCCACCAGAAACGTGTCGCCCGCGGGGGTGATCGTTTCCACGCGGGTGCCGAGGGCCAGATCAATGCTCCGCTCGCTTCCCGCCACAGCAGCCTGGGCCTGGCGCACAAACGCGGCGGAGAGCGCTTCGTAGTCGACGGCGGTGGTGGCCTCGCGGATGCCGATCGCCACCAGTTCCTCACTGCGTGGCAGGCCATTCACCAGAGCCACGGCGGGCTCCCAGGCGGCGATGTCCTCTTTCTCCAGCAGCTGCATCGCTGGAAAGTGAGGCGAGAAAATCTCGAAGCGCTGGCGCAGGCTGGCGCACTCCCGCTCGCCCACCCCCAACACCATTTTTGGCGTGCGGAACAGGCAGCGCTCACGCTCCTCGTCCTCCAGCAGGTCGCCGAAGCGCACGACCATCTCGGCGGTGCGCTTCACCCGCAGCGCCTTTTCCAGGGTGTAGTTGGTCTCGATGTCGCCGCAGTGGATCGTCTGGCTGTTGCTGGTCGCCTTCGAGTTCACCTGTGCCAGCTGCTCGTAGCGCTCAATCAGCGCCAGCCGCGGCAGGTCGGTGTAGCGGGCGAGTTCAAACAGCAGCGCAGTGCCGCAGACACCGCCCCCCACCACCAGCACATCCACCTCCAGTGAAGCCGAGGCAGATGGTGACGCGCGAAGGGGGGAGACAGGGGTCACGCGGCAGAGGCGAAACAGGGGGTGCGCAGGCCATGTTCGCTGATCCGGTGCCGGCCGGTGAGGCCGCTGGCAGGCCGCTTCATCGGGCCGCAAAGAGCACAACGATGGCACCGGCGAGCATCACCGCGGCGGCGGGCAGCCGCAGCGCGCCCCGCGGTTCACCCAACAGCGTGACGCCCGCCGTGGCACTCATCAACGTGCTCAGGCGCTTGATGGCGATCACATGCACCACGGCGGTCTGGCGCAGCGCCTCCATCTGGCAGATCATGCCCACGGCGCCGGCCAGGCCGCAGAGCAGCACCAGCAGCAGCAACCCCTGGGGCGTCGCGCCGGGGGCCGGTAGGGCGTGGCTTCTCCCTTGACTGGTGAGTTCGGGGGCCAGCAGCGGCACGGCCACCACCAGGTTGAACAGCACCACCCAGGTGAGCGAGCCGCCGGCGCTTACCCCAACTTTGTCGAAGGCGGCCCCAAGGCCCCACAGCACCGCCACCACGAGCATCGAGCGTGCCCCCGGACTGCT
>CALFOF010000367.1 GCA_937919075.1 uncultured Cyanobium sp.
TCCGCCCTGGGAACAGCACGGATTGGCTATTACGGCCAACGCCAGGCAGCGCGATCCAGCGCCGATTGCCCCGGCAGCAGTGTGGCTCCCTGCTCGCGCTCCAGCTGCAGTGTGCGGCAGCCCGATGTTCCCTGCAGGGCCGTGATCAGCGCCTCGGCGTGGGCGATCACCCACACCTGGGTTTGCTGCGCCACCGCATCGATCAAGCGCGCCAGGGGCGGCAGGAGATCGGGATGCAGGCTGTTTTCCGGCTCGTTGAGCACCAGCAGCGGCGGCAGCCGCGGGCTGAACAGCGCCGCCGCCAGCAGCAGGTAGCGCAGGGTGCCATCAGAGAGTTCCGCTGCATCGAGCGGGCGCAGCAGGCCTGGTTGGTGCAGCTGCAGGCGAAAGCTCGGCTGGCTGGTGTCCACCGCCAGGTGACACCCCGGGAAGGCATCGCCGATGGCGGCTTGCAGTCCCTCACCATCCCCGATTTCGAAAATCGTCTGCACCGCTGCCGCGAGATCGCCGCCATCTGCGGCCAGCGAAGGCGTGCGTGTGGAGAGGTGCGAGAGCCGGGCCGGCGCCAGGCGATCGGTGCGAAAGCTGTCGTAGAAGCGCCAGCTCAGAATCATGCGCCGCAGCTGAAACACCTCCGGCGCTTCGAGCGGATCGGAGACAGCCGTGAACAGGCTCTCGTGGGGCGTCAGCTCCAGGGCCAGGGGGCTGCGGCGGTCACCGCAGCGTTCCACCACGGCGCCGCTGCGCTGCACCAACAGGCTGCGTGGGTGAAAGGCCCCGCCAGCCCAGATCCATTCCCGTTTGATCTCTGGATCCAGCAGGAAGGCGCTGGTCTCATCGTCCGCCCGGTAGCCCAGTTCGATCGCGTACGACAACGTCTCGCCCGCGAAGCCGAGCCGCAGCCTGCTTCCCTGGCTGCCCCGCTCCGGACCAGCCCAAAGCACCGCCGCCAATCCCCCTTCTGCGGCCAGGGTGGCCACCAACTCTCCCCGGGCGGCGGCGGCTACCAAACCCAGGGCTCGGTAGAGGTTGCTCTTGCCGCAGCCGTTGGCACCGCTCACAAGTGTGAGCTGGCCGATGGGCAGCATCAGCTGCTGCAATGAGCGGTAGCCCGCGACGCCGAGATGACTCAGGGCTTCTCCGTGGGCGGATGGGGCCACGCGGCATGGCATCGAGGGCTGCATCAGCATGGGGCGATGGCCCATCGACGTCGATCCCTTCGCTGGCTCTTGTTGCAGCTGGGTCTTGGCCTGGCTTGGATCGCGCTGCTGGCCAGTCGTGCGTCGGGCCAGGCCGGGCTCGGGCTGACGCCAGCTCAGGTGGGGCAGATGCTGCTGCTGGCGGGCTGGCTGCCCAGCGTGGCCCTAGCGGTGTGGCAGATGCGGCACCGCAGTTGGCGCGCCCTGATCGCCAGCGATTTGCTGGGCGCTGGCCTGTTGGTGCTGCTGGCCTGCACCGCCTACCTGCCCCTGTTCTTTTTCCATGTGGCGTGGTTTCTGCCTCTGGCCTTGCTGCCCCGCGGGCTGCTGGCGGAGTTGCTGGACAGGCTGCTGGCCCGGCTGTGGGGCGCCTGAGGGGCATCTGATCTGCCCATGCCGCTGATCGGTACAGCGAAGTCGGGGGGTGTCATAGGCGCGGCCCCGCGCCACCATGCACACGCTTGTCGTCTGGAGATTTCTTGGTTGCATCGACCGTGGCTCACCTGGAGCGCCTGTGGCATCGGAAGATCCGCGGGCTCCAGCAGTTGCTGCTCATCCCGCTGTTGAGCTTGCTGCTGCTCAGCGGCACGGCCCTGGCGGTGGATTCCGGCAACGTGCCACCGGAGGCGGCTGCGCCAGTTGGTAGCTACGACGTCGCGCCGGTGCGCATCCTTGGCGTCCCGGTGATGAGTGTGGCGGCTCCAGTTGTGAGCCGGGGTGAGGGCACTCCCGATGCCCGGCAGCGGGCGACGGTGATCGAGGGCAACCTGACGTTGCTGTATCAACCCCATGCGCTCTGCAGCAGCGGCGAGCAGATCTCCGAAGCGCTGCTGGAAGGTCTGATTCTTGGCGGCCCAGCGGATCAGCGGCTCTGCAGCGGGGATCCCTGGTCGGTGCTGGGGCGGCCCGACGATCTCACTGTTGTGGCAGTCACCGACAAGGACGGTCAGGTGCAGTTGCGGGCGCAGATCAAGGGCCGCGCCACGCCGCTGACGCTGCTCACGGTCACCGAGGCTGATGCGCAGCTGCACGGCATGAGCCGTGGCGCGCTGGCTGATCGCTGGCGCCAGGCGCTGCAGCGGCGTCTGCGTCATGCCCGCTTCACGGAACAGTCCGGCCAGATCTCCCTGCGCCTCCAGATCACCCTGATCGGCGAATTGGTGCTGGCAGGCACCAGCGCGGCGACGCTCTGGCTGTGGGCGCGGCTGCGGCGCCGGCTGCAGCGGCGGATCGATTCGGAAGGGCAGGGCAGCGGCATCGTCGGCCCAAGGGATCGGTGGCTGCAGTTGCTGTTGCGGCTGCTTTTCATCGCTGTTCTGGCCCAGCTAGTAGTGATAGCTGGTCTGGCTGTGGCCACCGTCCCCGGCCAGGTCCCACTGGCCATCACGGTGTTAATGCAACCCCTGGCGATCCTGTTCAAGGTGGCGTTGCTGGGGCTGCTCGCCGCAGCCCTGCGCTGC
The DNA here is from genome assembly GCA_937919075.1 of uncultured Cyanobium sp. Classification (GTDB taxonomy): domain Bacteria; phylum Cyanobacteriota; class Cyanobacteriia; order PCC-6307; family Cyanobiaceae; genus MW101C3. The sequence goes on from CALFOF010000367.1 coordinate 2,660, forward strand.
TTGGCGCGCTTCGTGCTGCGGCAGTGGGTGAGCTACTTGGCGGTGCCGCTGGAGGAGCGAGCCCGGCGGCAGCAGCGCTACCTCAACCTCAGGCAGGTCAGCCATCGCTTGATCGATCTGGGTTGCATTGCCGTGCTGGTGGTGTTGGTGCTGGCGGATGTGCCCGGGATTCGGGAGCTCACCCTCGGAGCCTGGTTGGCCGGCGGTGCTCTGCTAGGTGGTTTGGCGATCGCCTTTCAGGGGCTGCTGCGCGATGGCGTGGCGGGCCTGGTGGCGTTGCTCGATGACCATTACGCCGTGGGCGATGTGGTGGAGGTGAATGGCGTGGTGGGGGAGGTGGTGGATGTGGGCCTGTTGGTGACGGAGCTGCGCACCAGCGATCAGCGGGCGGTGCAGTTCGCCAACAGCTCGCCGCAGCAGCTGATCAACCACACCAAGATTCGCTCCGGCGCTGAGGTGTTGATCCCTCTCTCGCCGCATCATCACCAGCTGGAGCAGGCGCTGGCGGTGCTCACGGAGCGATGCGGCAGCTTTGGCGAGGATCCCCTCTGGAAGGGCAAGTTGCTGGCGCCGCCATGGGTGCGCGGTGTGAAACAGGTCACGCCGCAAGCGATTGAGCTGAGCGTGGTGCTCACCACCCGCGCGGGGCAGCAGTGGGAGGTGCAGCGTGCCCTGCTGCGCCGGCTGGTGGTGGCGCTGCAAGAGCAGGGCATTGCCTTGGCCAACGGAACCACCACCCCCGACCTGTGATCGTTGTCCACCGGTTGCGAGCCGTCTAGGGCCTGGGTTGTTCAGTCGGCGAGGTGGCTGGTGGTTGGGGGCCCTCAACTCCGATTGGCGGGGCAAGGCCGGTCCCGAAAACAGCGGTGCCAGCAGCGCGTCTTTCATCAGCAACAGCTGCTGTTATCAGCCGCTTCACCTGAGCTGCTGCCCGTGAAGGGCAGGCTGCTGCCGCAGCCGGGGAAGAGGCCGTAGTGGCGGCTGAAGTCGCCGATGAAGGAGAAGTGGGGTGCAAACCGCGTCGCCTGCAGCATGCGGAAGCTGTTGCCGCACACCGGGAACACCCGGCCGGTTTCGATGGCGTGGTGGCCATCGAGGTCGA
>CALFOF010000368.1 GCA_937919075.1 uncultured Cyanobium sp.
GAACCCCGGCGCATCGATGCCGCCACCAGCCTCGATGCAGACTCCCTCTTTTCCGATCTGCAGATCGATCTGCTGGAGATCTGGCAGGGGTAAGCAGCACACTGATCCTTCTCGATCGGGGCCGGCTGGCAGCTGCTACTTCCCCTGCAGGAAGCGCAACGCCTTCAGACGGCGGCGGCTGTTAATCAGTCCGGTGGGGCCGTCGTTGGCCATGCCTTCAGGACGCGGCAAGGGAATACCGAGCGATAGCCAGCTCTGCAGCTCTCCCAACGACAACAGGCAAACACCCGGCGGCAAGCCTTCATCCGGCAGGCGTGGGGCAACCCAGCGGGCAAAGCAACCGCTCAGCATGCAGGGGCCGCTCAACTCCCATTGGCTGTAGCCCCCCTCCAGCACATTGCGGCAGGCCTGCTCCAGCGCAGCCGCCACGAAGGGATGGCCTGGTGTGGCGGCAATAGCATCCAGGTTGAGGCAGTCAAGTGAATCGGTCGCCAAGAGCAGGGATATGCCTTCCTGCAGCAGGGGCTCAAGGCAGCGTTGTGGTCGGGTGTCCCAGGTGACCGAAACGCCCCCGTGTTGCCATAGCCGGGCGAGGCGCAGCAGATCGGCCCGCACCCTGGGATCATCCACTGCAAAGCAGGCAGCCCTGACCAGCTTGGGCAGATCCCCCTCGGCTTCGAGGGATTGGGGGCTAGGCGTGATCCAATCCACCAGCCAGCCGGGATGCAGCTGGCTCCAGCGCCGTTCCCTTTCCGTCCGGAATGGACAAGGGCCCGGGTAGCGGCTGAGCAACCAGAGGCGGCGTGGGATGAAGGCCCCTGGCTCCGGGGTGAGGCCATCGCTGCCAAACCGTCCGCTCTGGCGGCATTCATGCAACAGGGCAAAGGCGAGTACGTTGGCATTGGTGTGCTCCGAGATGCCGGATCGCAGCAGCTGCAGCCGCTCAGACCTAGAGGCAAGACCAGCCAATTGCTGCACCAACTGCAGAGCCTCCTGATGGGGCCCCAGTTCCATATGCCAGTTGCGCAGGGGGTCGGGAACACGCTTGGCCAGCTCCCCCGCCTCAAACAGGCCGTTGATCCGGCGGCGCATCTGGCCAGCCGCCTCCAGATCTCCGCTCACCGTGGCCAACATCTCTGCCCACTCCAGGGCCTGCTGGCGCTCCAGCAAGGAGGCACTGGCAGGGCCAAGAGCGGCAATCGCCAGGAACAGCGAACGGGCAGTGCCCAGCTGGCCGCGCTGCTGGGCCAGCTGGGCGCTCTGCTGCAGCATCCAGGCGTGGCCGTTGGCGGGCTCGGCAGTGGCCCAGGAAGCTGTAAGGGCCCAGAGGGCAGCCAGGGCGGTATCACCCCCGGCGGCCGGCAAGGCGTAGCTCATCTTCAGCAGGGCTTGCCAGCGCGTGAGCAGCAGGTGGTGGCGGGACGCTCCCTGATCGGCTTCAACGGTCAGCTGCTGCAGCAGCAGTTCGGCGCATTCAGCCTGCAGGCTCCAATCGCCAACCTGGAGGGCACTCTCGAGCGTGTACCAGAGCAGCTCAGTGCGCTGGCCCAACACCTCACGTAGTCGCGCTAGCCAGTTCAGGCAGCGCTCGTGGGCGCCGGCTTGCCGGGCTGATTGCAGCAGCTGTTGGGCTTGGCCGAGCAGGAGCTCCGCTGCAGCGGGATCGGAGGGAACCTCCGGAAACACCGGAAAGGGATCAGGCGAGGGGCCTAGCCGCTGCTGAAGGTCGTGCTTGAAAACCCCGATCCAGGCTGGTACAGGCGTGTGGTGCCCCTCCAGGGTGTGCAACAGCTCCAGGGCCTGGTTGCACAAGGAGCTGGTCTGTTCTGAGGTGGTATCTGCCAGTGCTTCATGGATCCAGATGGCGCCGTAGCGGCAGCACTGCTCTTCATGCACATCCACCCAGACAGGTTGATCCGGTTGGTGCCGCTTCAGCCCCGCCAGCAAATGGGCACCTGCCAGGGCATGGGCGATCGCCTCCGGGCGATCGCTGTCAGCGAGCTCGAGCATGCGACCGTGACAGGACAGCGCCAAGCTGAGAATCGACGCACCTCCCCCAGCCTGATTGAGATGGTGGGGAAGGTCGCAGAGGAGGCGACTTGCTTGATCAGCAAACAACTCACACCAGGGCCAAGGACTCAGCAGAGCACACATCGGCCTGGCTTAAACCAACCAGCTGACGGATCCGATTCGGCAGATTTCGGGCCAGGGGAATCCGCGGGTGTGCAAGCATCTGCATATGGCTAGCTTCTCCGTAGAGGGCGAGATACTGGGGGTAGTTATTCCAAACTTCTCTTGAGTCGTTTTCGATAGTACGGCAGGCGAAATAGGTTTCTGTATGCAAGCCATTGGCCCACACCAATCCATGCTCCTCCAGCTCAATCGAGTAATAGGTAACCCTCGATTCATCCCAGCTCTCAAGCTGCCGGATCGAGGTGCCATTCAGCAAGGTCTTGGCTTCCACCAAGCAACCGTCGATCAAGAAGGCATGGTTGGGGCTGCAGTGCAAGGTGCTCGTCGGGCCCAGCGCGCCTAGGGCGCCAACCTCGAGCTCAATAGGCAATTCCCCCATCGCTCGCAGATCGGATAGGCAACGGCTGCTGCGTCCGATGAACTTCACTTTCTGCGGGCCAGAGGGAGTCAGCACCTGTTCGCCAACCTGCAGGTCAGCAACGCATTTTTCACCACCAGGAACAGCGATGAAGGAGGTACGAGCAAGACAAGGAACGTCAGAATTATCCGTATAGGTATAAGTAGATGTCGCGCC
>CALFOF010000369.1 GCA_937919075.1 uncultured Cyanobium sp.
GACGGGGCGCTGGATCCCCTGCTGGTAATCGCCCCGGCGCTGGCCACGCTGCTGTTCGTGCTGCTGGCCTGGGGGCCACTGGCGGCGGGCCGCGGCGGTGGCCTCACTGGGGTGCTGGCGCTGCAGACCGCCCGCAACGACGGCGAGCGGGAGCGCGCCCTGGCCCCCCTGTCGCTGCACCACCAGCTGGCCCGCCTGCCCCTGCTGGCCCTCACCCATCTCGCCGGGCTGAGCGTGGGCACCGAATCGCCCGCCGCCGCCCTCGGCGCTGCGCTGCTGCTGGCGTTGCGCCGCCGGCTGGCACCGCTGCAGCAGCTGCCGCTGGCGCTCACCGCGGCGATCGGCGGTGGCGCGGGCCTCGGGGCTGCCTTCCGCTCCCCGTTGCTGGGCGCCGCCTACGCGCTCGAAGAACTCAGCGCGGTGGCCGGCTTCAGCCTGGTGGCGCCCACGCTGGTGCTGGCCGGCATCGGCACTCTTTTCACCACCACTCTGGGCCAACCCGCCCGGCTGGCGGAGGGAATGGCAGTGGCGCTGGCGCCGGAGCTGCTGCCGCTCGCTGCTGTTCACGCTGCTGGCGGTGGCGAGTGGGGGCATCAGCCTCAACGATGGGTCGCTCGCGCTCGGCCCGGCCCTGGCCGGCACGCCCGACGGCCCTTGGTGGGCGCCGTTGCCGCGGTTGCTGGGGCCCCTGCTGAGCATCGCGATCGGTGCACCCGGCGGCCTGATGCACGACTCGATGAGCCTGGGGGCGGTGCTGGTGGGGCCCTGGTTGCAGCAGTTGCCGGCGGAGCAGCAGGCGGCACTGGCCGGGGTCGCTGCCGCCGCCGTGTTCAGTGGCGCCTGCCGCACCCCGCTGTTCTGCGGCCTGTTCGTGTTCACGCTGCAGGGCAATGCCGCCGTGCTGCCCTAGCTGCTCACCTCCTCAGCGATCGCCGCCGCCATCGGCCGCTGGCTCGGCGGCATCAGCTGGAACGAAGCACAGACCGAAGCCTTTGAGCGGGCGGGAGCCAAAGGCTGAGGCCCCTCCTACGGCGCCTGAACCAAAAACAGGCAGGGTCCTAGGGCGAGCCGTGGCCGCCGGGGTGTTCGCTGCAAGGCATCCACAGCTCGCCCATCGCGTGGACGCCTTCACAACCGAGTTCCTTCGCCTTCTGCACTGCCGTCTCCTTGCTGGGGTAGGCCATCAGGGCTGCGGGCGGCGGCGCGGCGCCGTGGTGATGGTGCACGCGCGCCGGGATCGGCCCGTGCCGGAACGGCCCCATGCCTTCAAGGCCCGTCCACCACACCCCCATCACATTGACGCCGGCCACGATCACCCCCATGCCCACGACGGAGAGGTTGATCACCCCCATGCCCACGGCCCCGAGGCTGATCACCCCCATCGGCACCACGCCGATGCTCACCACGCCCATCGGCACGATGCCGATCGAAATGATCCCCAGCGGAGCGATGCCGATGGCCACCAACTTCGGGTTGGAGCCGCATCCGGATTCCTGCATCAGTGCGAATGACCGCCACTCTTTCCGCTGCCCGGAGTGGGTGGGTGGCCTGTGCAGGGCATCCAGATCTTGCCGTGGCTATGGGAACCCGTGCAACCAAAACGGGGAGCCGCCGCTTCAGCCTCCTGCTGCGTGGCGAAAACGGCCTGCACACCCCCGGCCTTGGCAGGGCTCGGGGTGCTGCCGGCCATGGCAGGGCCAGTGCCGCTAAGCAGCAGGGTGAAACCCGCCAGGGTCAGCAGGCGCTGGCGCAAGCCGGGGCCGCCGGCAGGGAACGGAGCACTCATCGGGGCTGAAAAGACGAAGGCTTTGGTGCGGAATCTAGGTGGAGGTCACTTTTGGCTGGTTGGGGTGTGGGAGCTGGCGCCTGAGAGTGCAGCGGCCTCGCTTCGCTGCCATCGTGGTGGCAACTTGGCTGCGGATGCTTGCCCGCTGATCTGCGCAAGGTTCCTGTACCTACCGCCATGCGCCTCTCCCAGAGCACCCCTCCCAACTGGGTCGACGACCGCACGGCGCTGGGGCGGCTGATTGCGGCGGTGCTGGCGGTGGAGCCGCTGCGGCAACTGTTGTTTCTGCAGGCGCGGCGCATGATGATCCGCACCGCTGAAACCCGGGGCATCCCCTGGCGGCAGCGGCGGGAGGAGTTGCGCCTTCAGGCGGAGCCGCTGCTGCAGGCCTGCACCAACCCGGCCACGCAGATCCCCGCCTACTACCACGCCCGCTTCCACGCCTACCAGCAGGGCAACCTCTGCTGGCTGGCCGCCTGCGAAACCGAGCAGGCCACCGATTCAGTGGCCCTGCGGGTGTGGAAGCAGGAGAAGCAGCTCACGCCCGAGGCTGCCCAGGCGCGCATGCGCGAGGCCATCTACGCCGCGATCGCGCCGAGCCTCAACGCCCCGGTGCACCAGGTGCTCGACATCGGCTGTTCGGTGGGGGTGGGCACGCTGGCGCTCACCGGCTGGCTGGAGCGGCACGGCTATGGCGCGGTGCAGGTGTCCGGGCTCGATCTCTCCCCCCAGATGCTGGCGGTGGCGCGGGTGCGGGATGCCGGCGGACGCGTCCACGCCTGGCACCATGCCGCCGCCGAGGCCACGGGGCTGGCCGCAGCGAGCTTCGATCTGATCACCGCCCAGTTCCTCTGCCACGAGCTGCCGGCCTCCGCCACCCGCGCCGTGCTGGCGGAGGCCCTGCGCCTGCTGCGGCCCGGCGGGGTGCTGGCGCTGGTGGATCAAGACCCCGATGCCGAGGCCATCCGCGCCATGCCAGCGCCGCTGGCAACCCTGCTCAAGAGCACCGAGCCCTACCTGGAGGACTATTTTCGGCTCGATCTGCCGGCAGCGCTGTCCGAGGCCGGCTTCGTGGGGTTGCGCCGCGTCGCCTCCGACCATCGCCACCGGGTGCTGGTGGCCACACGGCCGTGACCGCCAGCGTGACCGCCACTGTGATCACCGTGCGGCTGTTTGCCGCGCTCAGGGAGCAGGCCGGCTGGGCGGAGCGCCGCCTGGAGCTGCCCGCCGGCGCCCCGGCCCCCACCCCGGCGAACTTGTGGCGTCAGCTGGGTCTGGGGGAGACGCTGCCGGCCCAGGTGCGGGTGGCGGTGAACCAGGTGTTCGCCAGCGCTGACCAGCCGCTCGCGCCCGGCGCCGAGGTGGCCTTCCTGCCACCGATCAGTGGGGGCTGAGGCCGGTGGCTGATTCACTCCAAGAAAACGGCGCCCTGCAGCTGCAGTTGCACCCGGAACCCTTCGATCCGCTCGTCGTGCTGGCCGACTGGCAACGGAGCCTGGCGGCCGGCGGCACCGAGCCCGCCGCCGCCGAAGCCCATTTCATCGGCCGGGTGCGCGGCATCACGGCGGCAGGGGCGCCGCTGGAGGCCCTGGAGCTGGAGCACTACGCCGGCATGACCGAAGCGCAGATCGCCCGCCTCGCCGCCGACTGCGCCCAGCGCCATGGCCTGCGGGCGGTGCGGGTGGATCACCGCGTGGGGCGGGTGCTGCCGGGGGACACGATCGTGCTGGTGGCGGTGAGCGCCGACCGCCGCGGCCCGGCCCAGCGCGGCGGCCAGGAGCTGCTCGAAGCGCTCAAGCACGAGGCCCCCTTCTGGAAGCGGGAGTGGAGCGGCGGCGTGGGCACCTGGGTGGCGGGCAACACGGCCTACTGAGCCCGGCGCCCGGCGCTCAGAAGATCGGCAGGCGCAGCAACTGGGCCCACAGTTCGGTACCGGCCGCCAGCGCGCCCAGCTCGGCCGGGATCTCCAGCAGCAGGTCGGCGCCTTGGAGCGAGCCGATGCGGGAGGAGGCCTGGCTGCCCTCCACCAGCGCCAGCAGCTCCCCCTCCGGGCCCACCTGCAGCCGGGCGCGGGCCAGCTCGGGGCGGCCGGCTCCCCGCTGGAGCGCTGCCGCCAGCCGCACCTTCAGGCGTGGCAACGGCTGCACCGGCGCGCCCTCCAGCAGCTGCAACGCCGGCACAAGCAGCTGCAGGGCGGTGATCGCCGAGGCCACCGGATTGCCGGGCAGCCCGAACAGCGGCACGGACTCGTCCGCGCCGGGCCGCTGCAACTGCCCGAAGGCGAACGGGCGGCCGGGTTTGAGGAACAGCTTCCAGAAGCTCACCTGCCCCAGCTCGGCCAGCAGCGGCCGGATCCAGTCGCTGTCGCCCGCCGACACGCCGCCGGTGCTCACCACCACATCGCAGCCGGCGGCCAGCTCCAGCAGGGCGGCGCGCAGCCGCTCCGGCGCATCGGCCACCACCCGCTGCTCGGCCACCTCCACCCCCAGCCGCGCCAGCAGCGCCGCCAGCAAGGTGCCGTTGCTTTCCCAGATCTGACCCGGACCGCGCGGACTGCCGGCCGGCACCAGTTCATCGCCGCTGATCAGCAGCCCCAGCCGGGGCCGGCGCCGCAGCGCCAGGGCCGCCACGCCGCAGCTGGCCAGGCGGCCCAGATCGGCGGGGCCCAGCCGCACC
>CALFOF010000370.1 GCA_937919075.1 uncultured Cyanobium sp.
AGGGCCTGGCCTGGGGCTGCGACCTCTCGGATCAATACGTGCGCATCAACGCCGACTACACCACCTGAACCCCGCTGGCACAAGCGGTTTGCGCGGATGTTTGATCGCTAAGGTCAGCGCACCGATTTCAGGTGCCGATGGCGATTCCGCTGCGTGAATCCCGGATGCATGTCATCCGCTGGATTCTCACCACCGGCTGGCTGTTGATCATCGCCTCCCTGTTCTACGACCCCTGGAGCGCTGCGCTCACTGAGCCCGGCCACCCCTGGAGCCCGCTGCGCCTGAGCGAGGCCTGCGTGCCGGTGCAGGACCGCTGCCTGGTGGAGCAGCCCTACCCACTGGGCACCACCATCTTCTGGGGCGCGGTGGTGCCGTCGGGGATCTTCATCCTGTTGGTGTTCGGCCATGAGCTGTGGCGCCGCATCTGCCCGCTCTCCTTTCTCTCCCAGATTCCCCGCGCCCTGGGCCTGCAGCGCCAGATCGCCAGGCTCAATCCCCGCACCGGTGAGCGCCGCCTCCAACTGGCCAAGGTGCCCGCCGATTCCTGGCTGGCCCGCCACTATTCCGCGGTGCAGTTCGGCTGGCTGTTTGCGGGCCTCTGCGGCCGCCTGCTCTTCTTCAACGCGGACCGCCTGGTGCTGGCTGCCTGGCTGCTGGGCACGATCGCGGTGGCGATGGCGGTGGGCTGGTTGTATGGCGGCAAGGCCTGGTGCCAGTACTTCTGTCCGATGGCGCCCGTGCAGAGCGTGTTCTCTGCTCCCTCCGGGCTGCTGGGCAGCAAGGCCCACCTGAGCGAGCAGCCGATCACCCAGTCGATGTGCCGCACCGCGCTGCCCGATGGCAGCGAGCAGAGCGCCTGCGTGGCCTGCCAGCAGCCCTGCATCGACATCGACGCCGAGCGCATGTACTGGGCCCGCATCCCCACACCGGCCTTCGCCTTCGAGCGTTACGGCTACGTGGGGCTGGTGCTGGGTTACTTCCTCTACTACTACCTCTACGCCGGCAACTGGGACTATTACTTCACAGGGATCTGGGTGCGCCAGAGCGACCAGCTCTCCACCCTGCTCAACCCGGGCCTGTTCCTGTTCGGCCGTGCCATCGCCATCCCCCGTCTGGTGGCAGTGCCCCTGGTGCTGGGGGTGTTCACCTGGCTGGGGCTGGTGGTGGGGCGCTGGATCGAAGCCGGGACACGCCGCCGGGAACGGCGCCTGGCCGCCCGCACCGGTGCCACGCCGCTGCCGCCGGAGCAGCTCCGCCACCGCATCTTCGTGGTAGCCACCTTCCTGGTGTTCAACGTCTTCTTTCTGTTCGCGGGCCGGCCGCTGTTGCTGCTGTTGCCGGCCTGGGTGCAATTCCTTTTTGACGGCCTGCTGGTGACCCTCAGCACCCTGTGGCTGGTTCAGGCCTGGCGCCGTAACCCCGAGCTCTACAGTCGCGAGAACCTGGCCAGCCGCTTCCGCAAGCAACTGGAGCGCCTGCAGCTTGATGTGGGTCGTTTCCTCGATGGCCGCACCCTCGGCGACCTCAACGCCCATGAGGTGTATGTGCTGGCCAAGGTGCTGCCGGGCTTCAGCAGCGAGAAGCGCCACGAGGCCTACAAGGGCGTGATGCGCGAGGCGCTCGAGGAGGGCTATGTGAGCGTGGCCACCAGCCTGGAGGTGCTGCAACAGATGCGCCGCGAGCTCGGCATCTCCGATGAGGAGCATGAGCAACTGCTCGAAGAGCTGGGGGTGGAGGACCCCACCCTGCTTGATCCCGCCAACCGCCGCAGCCTGGAGGATCAGGTGCGGCTCAACGGCTACCGCAAGTCGCTCGACCGGTTGATGCGGCTGCAGAACCGGCCGCAGGAGCAGGGCGAGGCCAAGGCGATCCGCTCCCTGCGCCGCCGCTTCGGCATCACCGCCGCAGAGGAGGAGGAGATCCTTGGCAGCGACGACGACGAGCAGGAGGCCCCACAGGACTACTGCAAGGGCGGATACCATCCCGTCAAGATCGGAGACCTTTTCCACAACAGATAC
>CALFOF010000371.1 GCA_937919075.1 uncultured Cyanobium sp.
CGCAGCGATCGGCGCGGCCGCAGCAAGGTTGGTAGCGCCCGCTGGGGTGATCACAGCGGACCCGGCAAGCGATCCATCCACACCGGCTGAAGGCTGTGGCGGCGCAGCCAGGCCAGGTCGCTGCTCACCTGGCTGCTGGAGCGGGCATCGGAGGGCAGAAAGCGCACACCGCCCTGGTTGGTGGTGGCGCGGAGCTGAGCCATCAGGGCCGCTTCGTTGATTGCGGCGCCATCGAGGTACCAGCTGCCGCTGGCGGCCCGCACCAGAAACCAGGCGGGCTGAAGGCCCTGCGGCGCGGCGGCATGATGACGCGGCTCCGGCTGGCGCAGGGCAACGGGCAAGGCCGCCACGGCGCTGAGGGCAATCAGGTGGAGACCAGTGATCGACAGGATGCGAAAGGTCACGGCGCTTCCACCACAGCGCGCAGGCAGGCCAGCTCCAGGCGGCTGCGCTGCCACTGCCGCAGGCCCTGATTGGTGCGCAGCAGCACGGCGGCAATCAGGGCCACCACCAGGCCCAGCCAGGTGCTGACCAGCACCTGGCTGTAGCCCACCACACTGGCGTTGCTCGGCAGGGTGAGGTCGGGGCCGAGCGCGGCGAGCACGCGCATCAGCCCGCTCACGGTGCCGATCAAACCCAGCAGGGGGCCGATCAAGGTGGCGGCTTCCAGCACCGGTTCTCCCTGAGCCATCCCCAGCTCCAGCTGGGCGAGTTCGAGGCTTTCCCGTTGTTGGCGGCTGGCGCCAGCGGGCGTGGCCGCAAGGCTGTCGATCAAGAGGCGTTCCTGGCGGGTGGAGCTGAGGCCCCAGCGCTGCCAGTAGCGCAGACGCTCCACACCGATCGCCAGCACCACGATCGAAAGCAGCAGCAGGGGAACCATCACCGGACCACCGGCACGCAGCGCCGTGAAACCCATGCTGCCGCTCAGCTCTCATTGCTTTGCAATGGCGAAACTAGGGGGCCAGGTGGCCAGGACTTTGTCATCCGAGAACTTGACAAATCCAGAAAAATCCCTCGCATCTTTGGCGTGGGCCCTTGCTGCTCCTTGGCCTCGGCTGTTGTTCTTCAGGCAGGAGCACGGGCTGACAGCATGGAACCCAGGTGGCTGTGTTACTGCCAGGCTGTTCTGATGCCTCTGATGATCCGATGACCACGATCTTTGCCGACAGCAGCTTCAGCATCGGACGTACGCCGATGGTGCGGCTCAACCGGGTGGTGGGTGACAGCAAGGCCACCGTGCTGGCCAAGATTGAGGGGCGCAACCCCGCCTATTCGGTGAAGTGCCGCATCGGTGCCGCCATGATCTGGCAAGCGGAGAAAGATGGCCTGCTGGGCGCCGGCAAGGAGTTGATCGAGCCCACCAGCGGCAACACAGGCATCGCCCTGGCCTTCGTGGCAGCGTCTCGCGGCATTCCGCTCACGCTCACGATGCCCGAAACGATGAGCCTGGAGCGGCGCAAGCTGCTGGCGGCCTACGGCGCCAAGCTTGAACTCACCGAGGGCCGGCTCGGCATGACCGGTGCGGTGGGCCGCGCGCGCGAGATCGCCGCCTCCGACCCCGACCGCTATGTGCTGCTGCAACAGTTCGCCAACCCGGCCAACCCCCAGATCCATCACGACACCACCGGTCCGGAGATCTGGGCCGACACCGACGGCGCCATCGACGTGCTGGTGGCGGGTGTGGGCACCGGCGGCACGATCACCGGCGTCAGCCGCTACATCAAGAACACCCTGGGCAAGCCCCTGGTGTCGGTGGCGGTGGAGCCGGTGAACAGCCCGGTGATCAGCCAGACCAAAGCGGGCCAGCCGGTGAAGCCCGGGCCCCACAAGATCCAGGGCATCGGCGCCGGCTTCGTGCCCGACAACCTGGACGTGGAGCTGGTGGACCGGGTGGAGACGGTGAGCGATCAGGAGGCGGTGGCGATGGCTCGGCGGCTGATGCGCGAAGAGGGAATTCTGGCCGGCATCTCCTGCGGTGCCGCCACAGTGGCGGCCCTGCGCCTGGCGGCCGAGGAGGCCTATGCCGGCAAAACGATCGTGGTGGTGCTGCCGGATTCCGGCGAGCGCTACCTCAGTTCGGTGTTGTTCGAAGGCGTGTTCGATGAAGCGGGGCTGGCGATCGCGGGCCGCTGAGCGGCGGGCAGGCGGCCTCTGCGGCCGTTGCCTCTGGCGTTGCGACAACCCTCAACGTGGCTGCTTGCTTGCGGTGCCCCACCGTGAAGGGTGCTTGGCTCTGACTTGGCTGCCCCGACGCCCTTGCCAGCACAGCCAGTGGGCCCCCAAGCGTTCGTGCGTACGCCCGGATCCAGCGACGGTCCTGGCAGTGCTTTTCATCACGGCGCGGCTCGCGAGGGTGACACATGAGCACTTTCCTGCTGCCGATGGCCGTGCTGTTCGCCGCCAGCCACAGCTTCCTCACGCCGATCGGCTACCAGACCAACCTGATGGTGTTCGGACCCGGCCGCTACAGCTTCCTCGACATGACCCGCTCCGGGCTGAGCCTGACGGTCAGCCTTGCTTCGCGGTGCCCTGGCTGATCTGTCGCTATTTCTACATCTGAACCCACACTGGAGGGCAGCAGCAAGGCTCACGGTGCACAGCAAGCTGAACGAACGTCTGCAGCGCTGGGGGTTCAGCTGGAGCGGCTGGCGTGACAACCGCCACGGTGAATGGTGGCTGGCGGCCCAGCTGCTGCTGATCGCCGCCCATCTGCTGCCTGCGATACCACCGCCAAGCCGCCTCGGCATCGACTGGCCGCTGCCATTGCAGCTGGTGGGCCTGGCCCTGTTGGCCGTGGGTCTGGTGCTGGCTTTGCAAGGATTTCTGAACCTGGGCGACAGCCTCAGCCCGCTGCCGGAACCGATGCCCGGGGCAGCCCTGGTGACGACAGGGGCCTACGGCCGCTGCCGCCATCCGCTGTATCAGGCCGTGCTGCTTTGCTCGCTGGGCATGGTGATCGCCCTGGGCAGCCTGCTGCACCTGTTGTTGCTGCTCGGCCTGGCCGCTGTGCTGGGCGGCAAGGCCAGGCGGGAAGAACGGGCCCTGTGCGCTGCCCATCCCGATTACCCCGCCTACCGGGAGCGCACGCCGGCGATCGTGCCCTCGTTGCCCTGGCTTGACTGGCGTTGAAGCGTGGACAGGGAGGCGGGGCGGCCAGCGGCGCCGGCATGACGCTGGCTGGCGCTGAAGCCGGTGAGCAGGGCCGAGCCCACCAGCAGGGCGGCAAAGCCCTGGCGCAGGCGGCGGTCGGGCAGATGGGGGGCCAGCCGTTGGCCAAGCGCGGCGCCGACCAGGCCGCCGCTAATCAACGGCAGGGTGAAGGGCAGGCTGGCGGCCGGCCAATGACCGAGTGCCGCCAGGGCCACCAGGCTGTTGGCCGCAATCAGCACCAGGCTGGTGCCACTGGCCAGCTGCATCGGCAGGCCGGCGATCAGCACCAGAGCCGGTACCAGGGCAAAACCACCACCCACGCCGGCCACGCCGGTGAGCAAGCCCACCACCAGCCCCTGGCCGGCCAGCAGGGCTGACGCCCGTTGTCCACTGCCGTTGTGGGGGCGGGCGCTCGCTTGGGTGCGGCGCAGCATCAGCCAGGCCGCCACCAGGGCAGCGAAGGCAAAGATCAGCAGCTGGGCCGGTTCACTCACCAGCCCCGCCTTCACCACGCGGCCACCGATCCAGCTGCCGGCCAGGGCCGGCAATCCCAGGATCAGGGCGGGCCCCACCGCCACCTGACGACGGCGCAGGTAGGGGCCGGCGTTGACCACGGCCAGCAGGGTCACCACCAGCAGCGACAACGGCACCGCCTCACGGGTGGGCAGTGCGGCGCCCGATACCAGCAACGGCATCAGCAGGATGGATCCACCAGCGCCCAGCACGGCCAACAGAAAGCCGATCAACCCGCCACCGGCGGCGAGCAAGGCCAGCAGGGCAACGCTCACCCGTGCACACGGTTCCACGGCATTACCGCCAGCAGGCGGGCCATGCCGCAGAAGCCGCTGATGCCGGCGAAGGTGAGGCCGGCCCCCACGAACCCGCTCAGCCAGATCCAGCCCGGCGCCGCCACCTGGCTGAGGATCACCCCCAGCAGCACCAGGCCGCCGGCCACGATCTGCACCTGGCGCATCAGTGGCAGGGGAGCACCCTTGCGGGCCTCCAGCGGCAGACCGGCCTGCTGCCAGGCGCTCACACCGCCCTGCAGGTCGGCGAGCGGTTCCGCATGGCCGCGCCGCAGCAACACGGACAACCCTTTCTCACTGCGGTTGCCGCTCTGACAGACGAGCGCCAGCGGGCCAGGCGGCAGCGCGGTGGAGTTGAGCCGTGCCAACGGGATGTTGCGGCTGCCGGGAATGTGGCCGCTGACGAATTCCACCGGTTCACGCACATCGATCACGGTGACCCGGCCCTGGCTGTGGTGCTCACTGAGCTCGTGGGCGCTCAGGCGTTTTGGAGTGACGGAAGACATGGTCGAAAGCGAAAAGAAGGGGGATTCAGGCGTTGGTGCTGGGGAGCTGCACCATTGGCAGGCCGACGCCGTTCCAGGCGCGCAGGCCGCCACGCAGGTTGGCCACCTGGGTGAAGCCGGCCTTGAGCAGTTGCTGGGTGGCGAGGGCGGAGCGGGAACCGGAGTGGCAGACCACCACCACAGGCCGCTCGGCCGACAGCTCAGCGGCGCGCGCCGTCAGCTCTGGCAGCGGGATCAGCCGGCTGCCGGGGATGGAACCATCGGGGCCTGCGGCCTCCTCGGGGGAGCGCACGTCCAGGAGCTGAACGGCATCGAGGTGCTCGCCCACCCAGCTGGGGGGCAGCTCCGGCAGGCCCGCATAGCTGCGCTCAATTGGCGCCCAGTTCTGAGCGTTCAGCGGCGGTTGGCCGGTGCTGGCCGTGCTGGCGCGGGGCTTGCCGCAGCGCAGGTTCGCGGGCAGCGCCTCGGCGATGCGGTGGGGATGGGCCAGGTGCAGGTTCGCCATGTAGATCACGAAGTCGCGTTCGTTGGCGCCGCCGCCGAGCCGGCTGTTGTAGAGCCGCTCTTCCGCCACCGAGGTAACGCTGCGACCGGCGTAGTCGTGGCCGGGGTATAGCAGGCAGGTTTCAGGCAGGGAGAAGATCTGCTCGGCGATCGAATGAAACAGCGACTGGGCGTTGCCCTGCTGAAAATCACAGCGGCCGCAGCCCCGTACCAGCAGGGCGTCGCCGGTGAAGGCCATGCGCTCGTCGTCGAGCACGTAGGTGAGGCAGCCATCGGTGTGGCCGGGGGTGGCCCGCACCTCCAGGTGCCGCCCGCCGAAACCCACGGCATCGCCGTGGCGCAGTGTCAGGGTAACGTTCTCAGCGTTGACAACCTGCGCCAGGCCGATGGCGCATCCGGTGGCCTGCTGCATCAGCCAGCTGCCGGTGATGTGGTCGGCGTGGGCGTGGGTGTCGAGGCAGGCGACGAGGTTCACGCCCAGTTCGCGGACCAGGGAGAGATCCCGCTCGTGCTGCTCGTACACGCTGTCGATCAGCACCGCCTCTGCGCTGGAGACATCGGCCAGCAGGTAGGTGAAGGTGCCGGTGTCCGCGTCAAAGAGCTGGCGCATCAGCAGCGGCGCACCTCCGGCGGCTGCCGCCAGCAGCTGGGAGCCAGAGGAGGCCGTGGGTTCAGGCCCGGGGGAGGGGCGCGGCGTGGTCGCTGCTCCGGTGAGGGGGGAGGCAAGAGGAGCCATGGACATCGGGGACCGCTTCTAGGCTGCTATGACCATAGCCGCATATCCCGGAACTTACAACCCAAAACTTGCAACAAATTCTTTCTGGCGGCTGGATTTCCCGGTTTTGGTACGGTCCTCCCCTGCGATGAAAAGGTTCTGGTCCCAAACCAAAATGCTTAGTCTCACGGCATGATGGTCCGCATTGCTAGGTGTTTTGCGTAATGGGCGCTGCGTCCGATGGGCTCATTCCAACCCCACAGCTTCTGGAAGAACTCAGCCAGTTCTTCCGTTTGCTGAGCGAGCCGGCGCGGCTGCAATTGCTCTGTCTCTTGAAGACGGGCCCTCAGGATGTGGCCTCCCTGATTGGCTCCACTGGCTTCAGTCAATCCCATATCAGTCGCCAGCTCAGCCAGCTGCAACGGGCGGGATTGGTGCGTTGCGAACGCGAGGGCACCCGCTTGATTTACACCGCCGATGAGCCACTGGTGAACGATCTCTGTGTGCTGGTGATGGGCCGCCTGCGGGAACGCCTCGAGCAGCAACTCGAGCACCTGCAGGCCGCCTGATTCCACCCTTCAGATCAACTGCTCAGATCAACCCTTCAGATCAACCCTTCAGATCAACCCTTCAGATCAACCGCGACCCGCTGGCCCGCAGCCGTTGCCTGGGGTCGAACACAGCAGCGATCGTGCGAATCAACCAGCGTCCTTCGGTGCTCACACGAAAGCCATTGGGCTCCAGTTGCAGCAGGCCATCGGCCTCCAGGGCCTGCAGATCCGCCCACTCGGCCGCAAACCGCTGCGGGCCGTCAATGGTTTCTGCTATGCCAGTGCGCTCATTACCTTCGCTGAGCTGATCTTCGGCGCTGAGGTGGCTGAAATCAACGCGAAAATCGCACATCAAGCGCTGAATGATGCGGCGGCGGAGTAGTTCGTCTGGATCCCGCACCACCAGCCCCCGCTCCACCGGCAGCACGCCGGCATCGAGCGCTGCCATGTAGGCCTTGAGATCCCGCTGGTTCTGGCTGAACAACGTGGGGTATTGGCTGATCGCCGTGACGCCGATCGCCAGCAGGTCGAGCTCACCGCCGGTGGTGTAGCCCTGGAAATTGCGGTGCAGGCGGCCGGCCCGGGCGGCCACGGCCAGGCTGTCGCCGGTCAGGGCGAAATGGTCCATGCCAATGGCGTCGTAGCCGTGGCTGGTGAAGGCGTCGTAGGCGCCCTGCAGCATCTGCACCCGCTCGCGCTGGCTGGGTAGGTCATCGGCGGCGATCTTGCGCTGCAGCGGCAGTTGCTCGGGCAGGTAGGCAAAGCTGAACAGCGACACCCGATCGGGCCGCAGCTCCTCCACCAGGGCGATTGTGGCGGCGAAGCGCGCCGGCGTCTGCAGCGGCAGGCCGCAGATCAGATCCACGTTCACGCTCTCGAAGCCCGCCTCCCGCATCCAGCCCATCGCCCGCCGCAGCTGATCGGGCGGCACGATCCGGTTCACCGCGGCCTGCACTTCAGGATCGGCGTCCTGAATGCCGAAACTGATGCGGTTGAAGCCGAGCTGGCGCAGGCCCAGCACCTCTTCGCGGCTGAGGAATTCCGGATTCACCTCAATGGAGGCTTCCAGGTTGGGGTCTAGATCGAAGTGGCGTCTGATCAGCGCCCACAGTTCCGCCTGTTCCGCCTGTTCCGCCACGCTCAGGTAGTTGGGGGTACCTCCGCCCCAGTGCAGCTGGCCGAGGCGGCGGCGCTGGCCTGACGCCTGCTGGATCAGCTCCAGCTCCCGGCCCAACGCCTGCAGGTAGGGGCCCACCACCTTCGAGCCGGCCTGGGTGGTGATCCGGTTGCAACCGCAATACCAGCAGGCATGGCGGCAGAAGGGGATGTGCACGTACAGCGACAGGGGCTCGCTGCTGGGCCGGGCCAGCTCCGCCGCCAGCTCGCTGGGGCCCACACCGGTGTGAAAGCTGGCGGCGGTGGGGTAGCTGGTGTAGCGGGGTACGGGCTTGTCGTGCTTCAGCAGCAGCTGCAGCGGATCGAGGCGGGCAGGCGCGGTGATGGGCATGGAGACGGCGGCGGGGGCAGGAGACGGGGCGTGGAGTGGAGACGGGGGGACCGTGGAGTGAAGGGGGCGGCGTGAAGGGGCTCAGCCCGCGGCCAGGGCGCCCAGTTCGGCCAGCAGGCGTTGGGTGTCCTGGAAGGCCACCACGGCTTCATCGAGCAGCTCGCTCTCTTCCGCCTCGCTCAAGTCGAGTTGCTCGAAGGCGTCGTGCAGGGCGGCCTTGAGCGCGGGCAGGGGCTGATCAAACGCCCAGAAGCGCACCGCCGGCAGGCCGTGGGCGGCCAGGATGGCGTTGGCCTGCTGGGCCAGCTGCTGGCCGCCGGAGAGGTCGCCGCCGTAGCGCACATAAACGTGGGCCAGGAAGCGGTGCGGGGCTTGTTGGGCCAGGGCCTGCAGATGCTCGAGCCAGAGGGCGGCAGCGGCGGAGCGGGGGCTGGCCGGCGCCGACGCCAGGGCGGCCGCATCAGCGGCGAGGGCGGCGCTGCGGGCCAGGGCCGCCCAGGGGAAATCGATTGCCCCGAGGGCTGCGGCCAGCTCGGGCCCCTGCTGCTCGATCAGGGCGTAGCCCGGTCCCAGGGCGCGGATCAGGGCCGCCAGCTGCAGCGGGCTGGCCTGGCCGTCGAGCAGGGCGCGCGAGAACTCCATGCCTTCGGCCTGGTGGTGGGCAGCGCCGATGCGGCCATGCAGACGGCGCACCCGCGGGCCAAAACCCTTGCGTGCTGCCAGGTCGGCCGGGCTGGCGTGGTCGGAGAGGGAGTCGGGGACTGAGCTGGGGGCCGCGTTGAGGGGCTTGGTGGGGTGTGTTGTGGGGTGCGTGGTGGTCATGGCGAAGGCAACCGGGGCGGGGCCGGATGAGGGCCGAACCAGTAAACGCTATCGCGCTACCATTATGTCGTTGTTCCGTCGTTGTAGTTTCGTTGCAACGCTCAGCGCCCATGGCTGCTTCCCCGTCCTCCCCCTCAGCTCCCCAGGCCTGTGGCGCCCGACCGCTGTCGCTGCTGCTGGCTCCCAGCGGCCAGCTCAGCGACGACGGCCAGTTGCGGGAACTGATCGCTGAACGGCGAGACCGCCAGGGCGCCAGCGTGGAGCTCTGGTACCTGCGGCCGGTGGTGTTGGCGGCCCTCCTGCCGGAATTCGCTGCGGGTCAGGAAGCTGTGGTGGTCGGTGATCCAGCGGTGATCACCTGGTTGCAGTTGCGCTTCGGCGGCAACGTGAGCACCGCCCTTCTGGATCCCCAGCAATTGCACAACCGGTCCGGCGGCCTGCCGCCGCGGGCGCCGCTGGCGGCGGTGACGCTCTGAGGCCTTCGTTCAGGGCCTCCACACCGAGGTGTCAAGCGCGACAGCCAGGCCCTCCAGGCCGCTTCAAGGTTTGCGAGTGCCGCTGGCCCCCGTGCCCGGATTCTGCCGCCCGCCAGCCCCACACCTTTTTGCCTCACTCCTTCCTGGTGCCCAGGGCTTCCGTCATGACCCTCAGCCCGCTCCGGGGACCCCGCCATGGGGTTCTGATCGATCGGCTCCGCCACTGGCTCGATGGCATTGGCCCGCGCTCGCTGCTGCTGGCCCGCTTGCTGGCGCGGCTGATCCCTGCCCGTTGCCCGTTCGAGCGCAACGTGGTGATCGCTGGCCGCACGGTGCTGCGCATCCCGCCGCTCTGCCAGATCAACCCCTTGTTTGATGAGCTGATGGCGCTGCGCTTCCGCGCCCTCTGCCGCCTGGAGGCCCACCAGGAGAGCCAGCACCAAGGCCAGCTGAATCGTCAGCCGTAGGCCCGGCGGCAATTCTCCTAGCTCAGGCGCCATTTCAGGCGCAGAACCCGGCGCTCAGGCACAAGCCACGGCCGCCAGCCTTGCTGCCAGCCGCGTGGCCTGGCGTGGGGCGAAACCGACCGTCTCCAGCGCTCCGCCCAGGCAGCCCATGAATTCCCCCACCAGCGCACTGGGGTCGATGCCGATCGCTTCGAGATCGCTGTGCACCTCCTGCAGCATCGCCATCGCCACCGGCACCGCCCGCTCACACCAGCGGGTGATCGGCGCCGCCACGGCTGGGAAGCGGGCCGCCAGCTGGCGCTCGCCGTAGTCGAGGTGTTCGGCTTCATCGGCCAGCACCGCTGCTGTGATCGGTGCGGCGTAGGGATCAGCCACCGGCAGATAGCAGCGGTAAGCGGCAACCGCAAAACTTTCCACGATCAGGCACTGAATCACCAACGCCCCCACCGGAGTGCGGCGCTGAGGGCCTCATTGAAGAGCCCGTGCAATGGCGCGAACAGCCGCCGCGCCAGGGGCAGATCGGGGCGAATGGCCAGCTGGCGGCCGCAGCCCACGAAATCCACGGCGTGACGGCCTTCCATCGCCGCCAGGCGCCGCAGCTCGTCGGCGTCTGCGGGCAGCAGCTGCGCCAGTTTGCGGAAATGACGATCGGCCAACCCCTCGCCCACGATCACGAGGCCGTTGATGCGGGCGTAGGCGTCGCGGTAGGCGGGGGTGAGCTCAGGAACGGGCATGGGAGCTTCAGGAAATGGAAACGGGAACAGGAATGGCAACAGTGGATATCGGCTCCACCGCCAGTGGCTCGTTCATGGCGCTGCGGGCCGCCAACCACTGGTCTGAGCTGGGCATGGTGAGGCAGTCGTCGAACCAGGGGCCGCCCAAGGTGTAGTGCAGGACCTTCGGGGCGGCCGGCAGCGGCTGCACCCCGACCAGCACGTTCCATTCGGGCGGCAATGCGCCGATCTGCTCATCGGCCAGCCAATGGAACTGGTGCAGCTCCAAGCCCGAGGCGGTGTTCACAAACGCCGGCGTGAGCGCTGTGCAGCGCGCGCAATTGAACAGCATCACCGACGACCAGTTCTTGCGGCCGTAAGGCGTCTGGGGCATGCCCTGGAACTTCACTCCCTCCGCGCAGACGTGCTGGTGCTTGACCAGCTGCACTGCATAGCGCGCGTCGCGCAGGGCCCAGAGCTCGGCGAGATCCGCCAGGCAGAGCATGTCGGCATCAATGAACAGGGCCCAGCCCTGGTAGCCCGCCAGCCAGGGCACTAGGAAGCGACTGAAGGAGAAATCGGTGCTCTGGCGCGGATCGCGCTCCCGCTGATACACCCCCACCAGCTGATCGAGCCGCACCTGGCCGATCAACAGCGGCAGGCTGGAGCGGGCTTGAAACGAATCGGCGAGCACGTTCACCGCCACCCGCTCGCGCGGGTCGTAGCCGATGAACACCCGCGGCAGTTCAGCGCCGGCAGATGCGCCGCTCATGCCCCCTCCGCCGGCACCATCGGCTGGCAGAACTGACGCAGCAGCAACCCGGCAAAGCGCAGCTTCAGGCCCAGCTTGGCCAGCAGCGCGCCGGGCTCTGCTTTGCGTGCCTGCATCTGCTGGAAGCAGCTCACCAGGCGGTCGCGCAGCTCCAGGTACTGGCCTTGATCAAGGTCGAACACCCAGGGGAAGGCGCGGCGGGCGGTGCGGTTGGTCTGGCGCATCACCTCGGCATCGAAGCGGTGGGGATCCATGCCCAGCAGGCGGTAGAAATCGCCCCGCTCACACACGGTGAGGCTGTGGGTGAGAAACACCGACCAAAGAAAGAAACGGCTCAGCAACTTGCCGCGCAGCCCCTGCTTGAGCCCGGGCCAGCAGCGGATCAGCAGGTTGAAGATGTCGCCGTGGCGGTTCTCGTCCTGGCACCAGGGCTCAAAGAAATCAAACAGCGGCGCAAAGGCGTTGTCGGGGTTGGCCTTGAGGTGCCGGTCGATCAGGATGTAACGCCAGTAGCCGATCTTCTCGGACAGAAATACGGAATACAGCACCCAGCTGAGCGGGAACCAGGTGATCGGCCGCTTGGTGCTCAGCTTGGGCAGATCGAGTTCGATGCCTTCCGCCACCAGCGCCCGGTTGAGGAAACCGGCATGGCGGGCCTCATCGCGGGCCATCAGCTGGAACAGGCGGCCCGTAGGAGATCTACAGATTGAGCTCTCCCCCACTACCAGCAAAGTTGTCCGCCCTGTCTGATCGATCCACCAGGGGGCC
>CALFOF010000372.1 GCA_937919075.1 uncultured Cyanobium sp.
CAGCCCACCCCGTTCTGCAACCTCGACTGCGACTACTGCTACCTGCCCAGCCGCGACGACCGCAGCCGACTGCCGCTGGAGCTGCTGGAACGCACCCTGGAGCGGGTGCTGGAGAGCCCCTATGCCAGCGACGACTTCACCCTGCTTTGGCATGCCGGTGAGCCGCTCACCATGCCAATCGCCTTCTACGACGAGGCCACCGCGTTGATCCGCTCCGTGCTGGCACGCCGGGAGGGGCCGCCGCTGCAGATCGCGCAGTCGCTGCAGACCAACGCCATGACGATCGACGCCGCCTGGTGCGACTGCTTCGAGCGCAACGACATCCACATTGGCGTGAGCCTGGATGGCCCGGCCTTTCTGCACGACACCCACCGCCGCACCCGCACCGGTCTGCCCAGCCACGCCGCCAGCCTGCGCGGCATCGGCTGGCTGCAGCGCCGCGGCATCCCCTTCCAGGTGATCGCCGTGCTCACCGACGACGCCCTCGATCACGCCGACACCCTGTTCGACTTCTTCCATGGCCAGGGCATCGACAACCTGGCCTTCAACATGGAGGAAGCCGAAGGGGAGAACCTCACCTCCACCCTCTCCCGCCCCCGCTCGGAGGCCCGCTACCAAGCCTTTCTGGAGCGCTTCTGGGAGCGGCTGCGGGCCGAGCCCGGTGCCCTGCGCCTGCGGGAGTTCGATGAGATCGCCGGGCTCGCCTGCGGCGATCAGCGCCTGGCGCGCACCGACATGAACCATCCGTTCGCGATCGTGAACGTGGACGCGCGCGGCAACTTCTCCACCTTTGACCCCGAGCTGCTGTCGGTGGCTACCGCCGCCTACGGCGATTTCGCCTTCGGCAACGTGCTCACCGACAGCCTGGAATCCGTGGCCCTCAGCGCCAAGTTCCAGCAGGTGCACAACGAGATCCGTGCCGGTGTGGAGCGCTGCCGCGCCGACTGCGACTACTTCGGCCTCTGCGGCGGCGGCGCCGGCAGCAACAAGTACTGGGAGCGCGGCACCTTCGACTGCAGCGAGACCCAGGCCTGCCGCTACCGCATCAAGCTCAGTGCTGACGTGGTGATGGCGGGCCTGGAACGGGAACTGGAGCTCACCGGCTGAGCGGAGCCTTCAGCCGCTCAGCGGCAGCACCATCAATCATCACTGGGCCAGAACTCCGGCTCATCAAGCATGATCCGTGCCAGTTGCAGGGCATCGGTGCAGCCGTCATGGCCCTGGTCGTAGCAGCTGGAGCTGAAGGCGCCCCGCCAGCCTGGCGGTAGATCGGCCAGCAGCGACGTGGCATAGGGATGGCGCCGGGCCACCCGCTCGATCGTGTGGGCGGGGTAGTGATGCACCGCCCGGCGGCTGACTCTGCAGAGCTCGGTCAGGGCCAGGCGGTGCCAGGCCAGATCGAAGTCGTCACTGCTGGACAGGCCCCCATTGCGCAGGGGGGCATAGGCGAAGAGCAGATGGCCGCTGAGCACCAGATCGAAGCTCTGATCCGGGAAGGGCAGCTCTGGCAGGGAGGCGTTGCGGTAGTGCTCCGGATGGCGGCGGCGATCCTCCAGAAAGGCCTGTAGAGCCTGAATGTGCTGATCGCGGCAGGCCTCCAGATCGAAATCCGGCCGCAGCGCGGCACTGTTTCGCAGGCCTGCCATGGTGCGCTCCAGGTCGGCCAGGGCCCGCCGTTCGAGCTCCTCCTCCGGCAGGGCGTAGAGGGGATCCACTGCCACCACCTCCCCCACCAGGCCGCGCAGCCGCGCCGAGAGAGAACCGGGCCCGCCGGGGCAGTCGAGCACGCGGGCATCACGCCACTGATCGAGGTCTCCCTCGAGGTTGAACATCGTCAGGGCCTGCTCCCCCGGACGCCCGTAGAACACCACGGAGGCAAGTTGCATGTGGTCTTGATGCGGTGGGAGGGTGCAGCGAACGGGCCGTTGAACGCGTAGCTGAATGCGGGGTTGAACGCCGCGATGGCCACGTGGTTCGCCAGCCTGATCAACCAGCAAGATCCGCCATCCTCGCCGCGCCTGCAGGCATCTACTTGCGCTGCACGCGCCCGCACGCGCCGTACGCCGACGGCGGGACCCGCTGCTCCTGGCGGGCCAGCCATGGCGCGGACAGCCCTGAAGCGCTGTTCCCTCCGGTTGTGCGTTCTTCCAGCACCTGCCCGGTTGGTCGCCATCGGTCCAGAGGGGATGATCAGGGTGCCTCCCCCCTGCCGGGAGTGCCCTGCATCTGTACCCGCTGCCCATGCTTCGCCTCGCCCTAGCCCTCGACAGCCAGCTGCGCGCGGCGATGCAGCGGGCCTTCCCCGTGGAGGCCATGGGGGAGGCGATCGCAGAGACGTTCGGGACAGGGGGCTGGCAGCGGTTGGATCCGCAGCTGGCGCCGGCCACCAAACCCGAATTCGGCGATTTTCAGGCGAACGGTGCCCTGGCCCTTGCCAAGCCGCTCCGCCAGGCGCCGCGGGCCATTGCCACGGCGATCGTTGAGCAGCTGGCAGCCGATCCAGAGTTCACTGCGCTCTGCCTGGAACCGCAGATCGCCGGCCCAGGTTTCATCAACCTCACCCTGCGGCCGGAGCTGTTGGCGCGGGAAGTGCGGCAGCGGCTTGAGGATCCGCGCCTGGGGGTGCCCACGGTGAGTGAGCAGAACGACAGCGACCCTGGGGCGCTGGCGCCGGTGGTGGTGGATTTCTCCAGCCCCAACATCGCCAAGGAGATGCACGTGGGGCACCTGCGCT
>CALFOF010000373.1 GCA_937919075.1 uncultured Cyanobium sp.
GCCGCGATACACCATCACCTGGCCGCGCAGATGCAGGCGCAGCGCCCGGGCCAGGGCCAGCCGTTCGGTGTCCCGGCCCTTGCGGATCAGGTCGTCCACGTCGTCGCGGTGGCTGACGGTGATCGTGGCCTGCTCAATGATCGGGCCGCCATCGAGTTCCTCGGTCACGTAGTGGGCGGTGGCTCCGATCAGCTTGACCCCCCGCTCCCAGGCGCGGTGATAAGGCTGGGCACCCTGGAAAGCGGGCAGAAACGAGTGGTGGATGTTGATCACCGGCGGCGCCGCCAGCAGGAAGGCCGGGCTCAGCACCTGCATGTACTTGGCCAGCACCACCAGGTCGATCTCCAGCTCGCTCAGCAGCTGCCGCTGGGCCTGCTCCACCTGCTCGCGGCTGGCGGCATTGATCGGCAGATGCACGAAGCGGGCGCCGAAATCGGCGGCGAGCGGCTCCAGATCCGGATGGTTGGACACCACCAGCGGCACCTGCATCGGCAGCTCACCGGCTCTGGTGCGCCAGAGCAGATCCACCAGGCAATGGTCCTGGCGGCCCACGAAGATCGCCACGCGTGGGTGGCCGTCGGAGAAGCGCAGCGATCCTTCTCCTCCCAGCCGCTCGGCCAAGGCCAGCGCCGCCGGGCCGATCGCCTCCCGCGGCAGGCCGAAGCCCTCCACCTCCCACTCCAGCCGGCTGAGAAACAGGCCGGCGCCGGCATCGGTGTGGTGATCGGCATGACGGATATTGCCGCCATTGGCTGCCACCCAGCCCGAAAGGGTGCTCACCAGCCCGGGACGGTCGGGGCAGATCACCTGAAGGATCGCCGTGGGGAGGGTCATCACCGCCGGGTTGGTCAGGGGCATTGTGCCGCCCGCCCTGGCGGGCCGGGCCTGCCGTCGGGGCCGATGGTGCGGCTCACAGCCACAACGCTGCAGGAACGGACCTAAAGTCCGCACGCCTGTTCCCGTCGTCATGGTCGCTCAGCTGGTTTTCGCGCTTCGTTCCGCTCTGAAGCGCTTCGCCGTGCTCAGCCTTGCCGTGGTTCTCTGCCTGGGGCTGGCCGCCTGCGATGGCAACCAGGCCCGCAAGCCGCCCACCATCAGCCCAGCGGACATGGCCCTGATCCAGCGCCAGGCCGCCGGCTTCCAGGCCGCCAAAGACCGGCTGCCCGAACTGGCCGAGCTGATCAACGAACGCAACTGGGTGTTCACCCGCAACCTGATCCACGGTCCGATGCAGGAAGTGGGCCGCGAGATGCTCTACATCAACCAGCGTCTGCTGCCCGCCGACCGCCCAGCCGCCACCAAGCTCACCAATCAGCTCAAGGCCGCCCTGGCCGAACTCGATGAAGCCGCCAAGCTTCAGGATGGCGAGCGGCTGCGCAAGGGCTACATCAAGGTGGCCAGCGGCTTCGGTGCCTACGCCGACGTGATCCCCGCCGACCCGCTCGGCTGATCCACCCAGCCTCCTTGTCCGCTTCCCTGCTGCAAGCCCCCTCGCCCCAAGCCCCCGCAGCCCGTGTGGTGGTGATCGGCGCCGGCATCATCGGCCTGGCTGCGGCCTGGTGGCTTCAGCGCTGCGGCCATGCGGTGGTGCTGGTGGATCCAGCCTCCCACGGCCCCCAGCCCGAAGGCAGCGGCAGCAGCGCCGCACTCGGGGTGCTGATGGGGGAGGTGTTCCATCGCAGCAGCGGCCGGGCCTGGCAGCTGCGGCAGCAATCGTTGCAGTTGTGGCAGCAGTGGTGCGCCGAGCTGGCCACGGCCGGCCAGCCGGTTCCCCACCGGCAGGGCCTGCTGCTGCTGGCCGCCAGCGCCCAGGAGCAGGAGCGCCTCGAAGCCCTTGCCTTGAACCGTCAGGCCCTAGGAATGGCCATGGAGCTATGGCAGCGGCCAGCGCTGGAAGCCCTTTGCCCCGCCCTGCCACGCGGCGCCCTGGCGGGGCTGTTCTCCCCCCGCGACGGCCAGCTCGATCCCCTGGCCGCCATGGCCGCCTTCCGCCACGACGGCCAGGCGCGCGGCCTGGAGCTGCGGGCGGATCGGGTGGCAGCCCTGGAGCGCCGCAACGGCCGCTGGCACCTGTCGCTGCAGGGGGGCGGCGGGCTTGAGGCCCCCTGGGTGCTGGTGGCCGCCGGCCTGGCCAGCCCGGCGCTGCTGGCACCGCTCGGCCATGAGCGGCCACTGGAGCCGGTGCTGGGCCAGGCCGCCGAGCTGGAGGTCGGTCCTGAGCTCACCACCACCTGGCCGGCGAGCGTGGTGTGGCGGGGCATCAACCTCGTGCCGCGCCCGCAGCGGCGGCTGTGGCTGGGCGCCACCTTGGAGCCCGGGCTCAGCGCCGATCCAGCCCGCTGGAACGCCCTGCGCCAGCTCGAGGGCGAAGCGCCGGAATGGCTCGCAGGCGCGTGCGTGCTGCGCCGCTGGCAGGGCCTGCGGGCGCGGCCGGTGGGCCGGCCGGCGCCGCTGCTCGAGCTACTGGAGCCGGGGCTGTTGCTGCTCTCCGGCCACTACCGCAATGGCGTGCTGCTGGCGCCGGCCAGTGCCGCCTGGGCTGCTGAGCTGATCGCTACCGCGAGCCCTTGATCATGCCCCCGATCTGATCGGAAGCGATCCCAACCGAGCATCGGCGAGTAGCGCTCTGCGCGTCCTGAACGACAAAAAAAGCCCTCCGTGAGGAGGACTTTTCTGCTGGGAAGCACAGGCAGGGGCAGGCCCGAAGGCCTGCACGAGCTTCACTTGCTCTCGGTGAATTCGGCGTCGATCACGTCGTCGGTGGGAGCACCGGAGGCGGAGGCACCATTGCCAGCGGCCCCGTTGCCAGCCGCTGCTTCAGCGGCACCGGCCTGTTGGTACACAGAGGCGCCAAGGGCATAGAGCTCCTGTTGCAGCTCTTCGAGCAGGCTCTTCATGGCGGTGAAGTCTTCCTTCTCGACCGCTTCCTTGAGCTGCACGCGCTTGGCTTCCACCTTGTCCTTGGCGTCGGCGGCCACCTTGTCGCCCAGTTCACCGAGCTGCTTCTCGGCCTGGTACACGAGGGTTTCGGCCTGGTTCTTCAGGTCGATGCGCTCGCGCTTCTCCTTGTCGGCCGTGGCGTTCAGCTCGGCATCCTTCACCATCTTCTCCACCTCGTTGTCGCTGAGGGTGGAGGCGCCGGTGATGGAGATGCTCTGCTCCTTGCCGCTGCCCTTGTCCTTGGCGGTCACGCTGAGGATGCCGTTGGCGTCGATGTCGAAGGTGACTTCGATCTGGGGCACGCCGCGGGGAGCTGGAGGGATGCCGTCGAGACGGAAGGTTCCCAGGCTCTTGTTGTCGGAGGCGAGCTCGCGCTCACCCTGCAGCACGTGGATCTCCACGTTCGTCTGCCCATCCACCGCGGTGGAATACACCTCGGATTTCTTGGTGGGGATAGTGGTGTTGCGGTTGATCATCTTGGTCATCACGCCGCCCAGGGTTTCCACACCCAGCGACAACGGGGTGACATCGAGCAGAAGGATGTCCTTCACTTCACCGGCCAGCACACCGCCCTGAATGGCGGCACCCACAGCCACCACTTCGTCAGGGTTCACCGTCTGGTTGGGGTCTTTGCCGGTGACCCGCTTGACCAGTTCCAGCACCGCGGGGATGCGGGTGGAACCACCCACCATCACCACTTCATCCAGCTCGCTGCTGGCGAGTTTGGCGTCCTTGAGCGCCTGCTCCACCGGCACGCGGCAGCGGTCGATCAATTTGCTGGCCAGCTCCTCGAACTTCGCCCGGGTGAGGGTGACATCGAGGTGCTTGGGCCCCTCTGGCGTGGCCGTGATGAACGGCAGGTTGATCTCGCTCTGGGTGGCACTGGAGAGCTCGATCTTGGCCTTCTCGGCCGCTTCGGTGAGGCGCTGCAGGGCCTGCTTGTCCTGACGCAGGTCGATGCCTTCGTTGGCCTTGAAGGAATCCGCCAGGAAGTCGACGATCACCTTGTCGAAGTCGTCGCCGCCCAGATGGGTGTCCCCACTGGTGGAGAGCACCTCGAACACGCCATCGCCCACTTCGAGCACGGACACGTCGAAGGTGCCACCGCCGAGGTCGAACACCAAGATGCGCTCATTGCTCTTGCGATCGAGGCCGTAGGCCAGGGCCGCCGCGGTGGGCTCGTTGATGATGCGCAGCACTTCGAGGCCGGCGATCTTGCCGGCGTCCTTGGTAGCCTGGCGCTGGGAGTCGTTGAAGTAGGCGGGCACCGTGATCACCGCCTGGGTGACGGTTTCACCGAGGTACTTGCCGGCGTCTTCCGCCAGCTTGCGCAGCACCTGAGCCGACACTTCCTCCGGGGCGAACTGCTTGTTAAGCACCGGGCACTTCACCTTCACATTGGCGCCCACCTTCTCAACGCCATAGCTCACTTCCTTCGATTCCTCGTTCACTTCCTCAACCCGGCGGCCGATGAAGCGCTTGACGGAATAGAAGGTGTTTTCTGGGTTCATCACCGCCTGGCGCTTGGCGATCTGCCCCACCAGCTGATCCTGGTTTTTGGTGTACGCCACAACGGAAGGCGTGGTGCGGAAGCCTTCAGCGTTGGCGATCACCGTGGGCTTGCCGCCCTCCATCACCGCCACGCAGCTGTTCGTCGTGCCTAGGTCAATTCCAACGACCTTGCCCATGGTGTCCCACCCCCTCTGATTGGATCGAGTTCTTACGACTGCATCCTCAGCAACAGGGGCCTGGCCAGGCGAGGGGTGGTTTCCGAACTGCAGCCGTACCACAGCCTGTCTTCCGTTCGGCGAGGCCAGCGTGGCCGGGCTGAAGGCGGGCCACCGATGATGCCGCTGATGCTGCTGATGGCGTCGCCGCACGCCCCTCCATGACCCACACCATCACCGGCCAGACCGCCCTGCTGGGCGTGCTCGGCGATCCGGTGCGCCATTCACTCTCCCCGGTGATGCACAACGCCGCCCTGCGGGCGCTCGGCCTCGACTGGATCTACCTGGCCCTGCCGGTGGCGGCCCCTGATCTGGTCACAGTGGTACGCGGCCTCGAAGCCATCGACTGCCGTGGCCTCAACATCACCCTGCCCCACAAGCAGGCGGTGGCGGCCCTCGCGGCGGAACTCAGTCCGCTGGCCCGCCGGGTCGGGGCCGTCAACACCTTGGTGCGCCGCGAAGCCGGCGGCTGGCTGGGCACCAACACCGATGTGGACGGCTTTCTGGCGCCGCTGCGGCAGGCGGGCGCTGACGCCGGAGCAGGCGCCTGGGCCGGCCGGCGCGCCGTGCTGCTGGGCTGCGGCGGCAGCGCCCGCGCTGTGGTGGCCGGTCTCCATGAGCTGGGCCTGGAGCGCATCACCGTGGCCGCCCGCGACCCGGTGCGCCTGGCGGCCTTCCAGGCGGGCTGCGGCGCCTGGGCGCCGGCCCTCAACAGCTGGCACTGGAGCGCGGCAGCGGGAAACAACGCCGACGGCAACACCGATGGCAGCGGCGGCCGGAGCCTGGCGGAACTCCTGGCCAGCGCGGATCTGGTGGTGAACAGCACGCCGGTGGGCATGGGCGTGCCCCCCAGTACCCGTTCCCCCCTGGCGGTGGCGGAGCTGGAGGCGCTGCGCCCCGGCACGCTCGTCTACGACCTCATCTACACACCCCGCCCCACCCAACTGCTGCAGGACGCCGCCGCCCGGGGCTGCCGCACCCAGGACGGCCTGGAGATGCTCGTGCAGCAGGGAGCTGCGGCCCTCCAGCTCTGGATCACAGCAGCCGGCCAGGCGCTGCCGGTGCCCGTGGAAGCCATGCGCGCGGCGGCCACAGCGTGGCTGGTGGCACCTAGCGTGGGCGGACCCGGCCCCAGCTGATGGACATCCCCATCTGGCAACGTTTCCTGGCCGTTCTGGCCTACCTGCTGCCCTGGAGCGATGCCCTTCCCTTCGGCAGGGACCTGTTCGGCCTGTTTCCGCTGCTTCAGTGGCTGGCCGTTCCGGCGCTGCCGTTGGCCACCCTGCAGCAATTGGTTCCCTTCGGTGGGTTCGTGATCTTCCTGGTGCTGTTCCTGGCGGTGGTGCGCAACGCGCGGGTGCCTTACTTCCTCCGCTTCAACGTGCTGCAGGCGATCCTGATCGACATCGTGTTGATCCTGGTATCGCTCACCTTCCAGATCCTGCTGAGCCCTCTGGCGGGCAGCTTCGCCCTGCGCACCCTCAGCAACACGGTGTTTCTCGGCACGCTGCTGCTTGTGCTGTTCGCCGTGATCCAGTGCGTCCGCGGCAAAGAACCCGATATCCCCACCGTGTCTGAGGCGGTGCGCATCCAGCTGTTCTGAGCTGCTGCTGCAGAGCTGTCCGGCCCAACGGTTAGGCTAATGAGTCCGTTGCTGGCTGCCCACGGGTTGCTGGCCTCATCCGAGCCCGTCACGGAGCTTTCATTCCCGTCATGTCGCAGAAGCCTTACTACGAAACGATGTACATCCTTCGTCCGGACATCCCGGAGGAAGAGGTGGAAACGCATGTCAACAAATACCGTGACATCGTCATCGAAGCTGGCGCTGAAGTGCTCGACACCCAGATGCGCGGCAAGCGCCGTCTGGCCTACACGATTGCCAAGCACCGCGAAGGCATTTACGTGCAGCTCAACCACAACGGCGATGGCCAGCAGGTGGCCGCGCTCGAGCGGGCGATGCGTCTCAGCGAAGACGTGATCCGCTACCTCACCGTCAAGCAGGACGGCCCGATGCCAGCCCCACGCGCCAGTGGTGCCGCGGCGGCTGAAGCCGAACCCCAGCCCGCTGTGGCTGTGGCCTCCTGACGCTG
Source organism: uncultured Cyanobium sp. (assembly GCA_937919075.1). GTDB lineage: Bacteria > Cyanobacteriota > Cyanobacteriia > PCC-6307 > Cyanobiaceae > MW101C3. The sequence continues at coordinate 6,758 of CALFOF010000373.1, forward strand.
AACTCACGCCGGCAGGACCGTTGCAGTCGCAGCGGTCCCGGATAGCCTGTAAATCACCTTGACCCCCGTTCTGGACGTTGTCCGAACACGTCCCCTCCGACCGGTTCGGGTCTCAAGACCCGACTCCCCCTCCGGCCAACGGCAGCGATCCAGAAACTCTGGAGGTTGATCTTCAGGTCGCGCGGCTTGAGTTGCAGTCCAACAAAATGCAGCTCCAGTCGGCGCACTTGCGTTTGAGCCGCACCCAGCAGGAGTTGGAGGTGGCGCGTCGCCACCAGGCGGAACTCGAATCTTTGGTTTCCGAGTTGCCGGAGATCTTTGAGCGCAAGTTCAAGGACCGCTGCGAGCCGATCCTGGAGCGCCAGAGGCTGCTGTCGGAAGAGAACCAGTCGTTGCGGCAAACCCTGCAGCACGCGCTGCCTGGCTTCAACCCCGCGCAGCGCGCATTGATGCCCGCTCCCACGCCGGAAGCCACTTCAGGTCCGCCACCACCCCTCTCCCCCCCGGCCACGGAACGGCCCGCCCGGCCACGCACACCGCTCCAGCCGCTGCGCTGGTTGAAGGGCTCCCTGGCCGCCGCACCCCGTTTGCCGCAATCCCGTCACCAATGGGTGCTGATCGGCGGACTTGTGGGTGTGGTGTCGCTCGGAGGCTCGCTCGGCTGGCACCAACTCCAGCGATCCCCCGCTGCCACTCCCTCAGCGAAACCCACCGCATCCGTGGCAGAACCCCAGGGAGAGGCCAACAGCAGCAACACCACCACCCCCAAACCCAACGCCATTGGCCCCAATGAAGTGTCGCTGCGCAGCAATGAGGACAACTGGGTGGAGGTGCGCAACGGCGCCGGTACCTACCTGTTCGTGGGCCTGCTGAAAGGGGAAAAGCGGTTTGCGCTCACCAAGGGGCTTCAGGTGTTCGCCGGCCGTCCCGACCTGCTCACGCTTCGGCGCGCCGATGCCCCACCCCGGCTGCTGGGGCGTGTCAGCGACGTCGCCTGGGTCACCATCGAGCCGGGAGCGGCGGCCCGTGGCTCCGGGCCTGCAGCCGCAGCCACCCCCCAGACCCCGAACTAACGCCGCCGCGAGGCCGCCCAAAGGCGGGTGGGCAAGCCCCACATGTAGATGAACCCCTCGGCCGCCCGGTGATCGAAGCGATCGTCGGCGCCATAGGTGGCCATATCGGGCATGTAAAGGCTCTCGCTGGAGGAGCGGCCGATCACGGTGGCATTGCCCTTGTGAAGGCGGATCCGCACGCTGCCGCTCACGGTGAGCTGGGTGCGGTCGAGGAAGCCGTCGAGCGCCTCCTTGAGCGGGCCGAACCAGAGGCCCTGGTACACCAGATCGGCCCAGCTGGTTTCGATCTGGCGCTTGTAGCGCAGCACATCGGCGGCCAGGGTGAGGCTTTCAAGCTCCTGGTGGGCCTTGATCAGCAGCAGCAGGCCGGGGGTTTCATAGATCTCCCTTGACTTGATCCCCACCACCCGGTTCTCGATCATGTCGAGGCGCCCGAAGCCATGGCCGCCGGCGAGGGCATTGGCGCGGCGCACCAGCGCCACCGGATCGAGCCGTTCGCCGTTGATCGCCACCGGATTGCCCTGCTCGAAGGCGATCTCCACCACCTCGGGCTGCTCGGCGGCTGCGC
>CALFOF010000374.1 GCA_937919075.1 uncultured Cyanobium sp.
GACCAGGTGCCGGCAGCCAGCCGCCCTCTCCTACGAAAGCCTCGCGGTGACTGACTTGCTCCGGCAAGCGACAGAAGCCATCGGTCAGCAGCCGCAGACCCTCCAGCTCCAAGAGGCCCAGCTTCAGCCGGCAGTCGGAGCTGTCAGGCTCGAGCCAGTTAGCGCTGATCGTACCTGCCTTGCCTTCCCAGGTTCCAAGCAACTGATTGGCACTTGCTGCCGGCGCGGAACTCACGGATCAGCACCAGTTGGTCGAATGTGCCAGCTTCGTTGTAGAGCTGCACCAGCCGGTGGCGCTGATGAGCGCGTGCACCACCTCAGCCCCCACCCTCAGGTCGAAGCTGGCTGAGGGGGCAACTAAGTGAAGTCCTCACAAGTGCGGGACGATTTAGTCGGCCCAGGACTTTGTCGGGATCCTCCCACTCCTGGAGCCCGGTCCCGCACTCCTGCGTGCGGAGGGTGTTGGTAACTCCCTGCTGGGTGCCAGGGGCAGGTCACGACCGGTAGCCACCAGCTGTGGTTCCGGTCGTACCCGCTCGGGGGCCGACCCTTCGAGAGGCGGTTGACACCGCTGCTGGTTTGGAGATCGAGCACCTGTCGACTGGAGGGCCAGGTGTCTGCTGCTGCACCATCCAGCGTCACAACCGTCACGATCGCTGCTGTCGCTGGCGTTCTTCTCCGTGACGGTTGTGACGTCCCCCCTGTGAACCTGCCTGGGACTGTGGTGTAAGCCACGCTGGGGTCCTGCCTGCCCCTCCAAAGGGCTTAGGCTGGTAAATGCGTACTAACTGGCCTTCAGTGCCTCCTGCCCGTCGCTCCCGTCACCCGGCTGCTCGGGAGGACCCTGTAGAGGAGTGGCCTTACCTCGATCAAGAGGTACTGGTACCCAGCCGCAGCCGCAGGGTCTGCCTCACCTGCCACTTCTTTCGCCACCACGCGGGGCCGAACTGCATCCCGCTGCTCACCTGCCAGCTGCACCAGGGGTTGATCGCCCAGGGGGAGCATCTGTTGTCTCGTTGCAGCGGTTGGACGCAAGACCTGGTGCGGCAGCGGGGGATGGGCGCCAGAAGCGTGAACCACTCTGCTGGCCCCCGTGCGCCCCTGACGCCGCGAGAAGGTTGGCTGAGCGATGGCCGGCAGGTGCTGCGGTTTCGGCCCACCCGCTGGGAGCGGGACTATCACCGGCTGGAGATCACCGCCGGCGAGTTGCTCCCCGATCAGGAGGTTCCGTTGCTGAAGTCACGCCGAGAGCTGAGTCGTGCCGAGGCCGTCAAGCTCTGGCGGGAGAAGCTTCAGGCGGGGTGGAGAGCCTGCGAAGCTCAGTGGTGAGCGAAGGTGCAAAGCAGGCCCGGTGGGGCCGTATCGCAAACTATGTGTTGGGTGCATAGTTCGACGTCTTGGCGATGGAGATCGCCAGGTATTTGTTGCGCTACCGCTGTAGAACGATGCAAGCTGGGCCAGGCCGACATACTCGGCATCTGGCGACGGTTCAGGCGCCGTCTTTCGCGCGAACACGGCCATGCGATGTGCCTTCTAAGCCATCCTGAGTCCATTCAGGGCAAGCTCCTGATCAAGGCAGAGCCTCGGCTCGCCTGAGCTCCAGCCTCCCTGACACGAAACATTTCCTGCCCTGATGCCCGCCCTTGCCGACCTCGTCAACGACCTGATCGCCCTGATTCCGGAGGACGGCAGCCGGATCACGAACGATGAGATCCGCATAGCCCTGGAGAGCGAGGCTGGAGAACCCATCAGCGATGAGGAGCTCAAGGAGCTCAAAAGCCAGGTGGTGGCCCTGGGCGCTGCGGAGGGTGTGAAAGGCCCAGGTGGGGGATTAAGAGCGCCAGGGATCGACCCGCCTCCTCGCCCTGCCGCTCCAGCTGCCGGCACCCGCACCCGCCGCAGCGCCAACGGGAATGGAGCCGCTGCCCCCCAGTCCGCCATCGCCCCGGGCACCACGGCGGCCTCAGTGCTCACCGGCGAACTCCGCAATCAGATCGATCGGATCTGGGACGCCTTCTGGAGCGGCGGCATCGCCAACCCGCTGGAAGTGCTGGAGCAGCTCACCTACCTGCTGTTCATCCGCAGGCTCGATGAGCTGGAAACCCTGGAGGAGCGGCGGAGCCAGCGTTCAGCCCAACCAATGCGCCGGCGCATCTTTCCGGAAGAGAGCCAGGAGCTGCGCTGGAGCCGCTTCAAGGAGCTGGGCGAGGCCGCCTCGATGTACCGATTGGTGGGGGAGCGGGTGTTCCCCTTCCTGCGCGAGCTGGGTGGTGAGGAATCGGCCTACGCCACCCACATGCGCGATGCCCGCTTCACGATTCCCACGCCTGGGCTGCTCACCAAGGTGGTGGAGCTGCTCGACGCGGTGCCGATGGAAGACCGCGACACCAAGGGCGACATCTACGAGTACATGCTCGGCAAGCTGGCCACCGCCGGCACCAACGGCCAGTTCCGCACGCCGCGCCACATCATCGAGCTGATGGTGGCGATGACCGAGCCCACGCCGCGCGACGTGATGGTGGATCCGGCATGCGGCACCTGCGGTTTCCCGGTGGCGGTGGGCGAATACCTGCGCGAACACCACCCGGAGATTCTCAGTGATCCGCAGCTGCGCGAGCACTTCAACCATGGCCTGTTCCATGGCTTTGATTTCGACACCACGATGCTGCGCATCGGTGCAATGAACATGCTGCTGCACGGGGTGGAGAACCCCGATGTGAGTTACCGCGATTCGCTCTCCGAAGACAGCGCCAGCGAGGAAAACAAGTACACGTTGGTCCTGGCTAATCCGCCCTTCGCCGGCTCGCTGGATTACGAGAGCACCAGCGGCAAGCTGCAACGGGTGGTGAAGACGAAGAAAACCGAGCTGCTGTTCATGGCGCTCTTCCTTCAGCTGCTCAAACCCGGCGGGCGGGCGGCGGTGATCGTGCCCGATGGCGTGCTCTTCGGCTCCAGCAAGGCCCACAAGGAATTGCGCCGCACCCTGGTGGAAGACCATTTCCTCGAAGGCGTCGTGTCGCTGCCGAGCGGGGTGTTCCGCCCCTATGCCGGCGTAAGCACGGCGATCCTGTTCTTCACCAAAACCGGTCGGGGCGGCACCGATCAGGTGTGGTTTTACGACATGACGGCCGACGGCTGGAGCCTTGACGACAAGCGCAACCCGCTGCTGCCGTTGGAGAAACTCGGGCCTGCTCCCAAGGCAGCCCTTGCCGATGGCGAGCACGACAAGAACCACCTGCCCGAATGCCTGGCCCGCTGGCGGCAGCGCAAGGATTCAGAACGCGAGCGGGAACGCACCGCCCAGAGCTTCTGCGTGCCCAAGGCAGAGATCGCTGAACAGGGCTACGACCTCAGCCTCAACCGTTACAAGGAGCTGATCCACGACGAGGTGGAGCACCGCCCACCGCTGGAGATCCTGGCGGAACTGCGGGCGATCGAGCAGGAGATCCTGCAAGGGATCGAGGAGCTGGAGGGGATGCTGCGATGAGGGGCACGCAAGCGCGATCAGCGGGCCAGGCCCAGAAACACCAGCAACGAGCGGTTGAGGCGCAGCAGGTCAGCGTCGGACAGCTGGCCGATCTTTTGACCAAGCCTGCTCTTGGGCACGGTCGTCAGCTTGTCCACCATCAGGCGGCTGGTGTTGCGGAGACCGTTCGCCGGCGTCGGTTCCACCTGGATGCGGAGCATAGGGGCGTCGATCGGCTCACTGGTCAGAGGACAAACCGCAATCGAGAGCGTTTCCGCGAAGCCGTCCTCCTGAACGATCACCGCTGGACGGGGCTTGCTCGCGTAGCCAGGGCCGCCGGCCATGGTCCAGATCTCACCTCGCTTCACTGGCTGTACTCGTCATCCGGCCACTCGTACACCGAATCAATGAAGGCCTGGATCTCGGCCTCCTCAGGGCTCTGGGCCACCAAAAGCGACTGGCGCCGCGCCTCGGCCTCAAACCCAGGCGCATGCACATCCGGCACCCAGATCTGGATGGGCCGCATCCCCTGGGCCCGCAACCGCTGGCGGTGCTCCCGCACTTTGCGACGGTTGGCCGCACGGCGCGCCTCCTGGGCTGTGGCTTCTGAGCGACCCAGCTCCGGGGTGGCCTCGGGTCCCATGGCGCTTCCCGCAACAGTTACATGTCACCCTAGCCGGAGCCGACGGTGCTGGCCTTGGCTGATCCACGAAGAGGTGGAGCACCGCCCACCGCTGGAGATTCTGGCGGAACTGCGAACGATCGAGCAGGAGATCCTGCAGGGGATCGAGGAGCTGGAGGGGATGCTGCGATGA
>CALFOF010000375.1 GCA_937919075.1 uncultured Cyanobium sp.
GCTGTCCCACCTGCAGGCCTCGGCCCGCGCCACAGCGGCCTGGCTGCAGGCCCTGGACCTCGACCCCGCCGCCTGCCTGCAGCTCAATCCGCTGCCGCTGCAGCACACGAGCGGCCTGCTGCCGGTGCTGCGCGCCCGCCAGTGGGGCGGCCAGTGGCGTTGGCTGGCGCCGCCGCTGCTGCGTGCGCCGGCGGAGCTGGCGGAGGCGGTGCCACTGCCGACGGATCGCCCGGTGCTGCTGTCGCTGGTGCCCACCCAGCTGCAGCGCCTGCTGGCGGATCCGGCGGGGCGGCGCTGGTTGCGGGGGATGGCGGTGATCTGGACCGGTGGTGCCCCGCTGGCGCCGGATCTGGCCGCCTGGGCCCGGCGCGAAGAGATCCGCCTCTCCCCTTGCTATGGGGCCACCGAAACCGCTGCCATGGTCACGGCGCTGGCGCCGGAGCGCTTCCTGGCCGGCGATGGGGGCTGCGGCCATCCCCTCGACGACGTGACCCTGCGCCTGAACCCCGCCGATGGCGCGATCGAGCTGCGTTGCGGGCGCCTCAGCCCGGGCTGGCTGGCCGCCGACGGCAGCGGCCTGCGCCCGTTCGCTGAACCCGGTGGCGAGGGCTGGTGGGCCAGCGGCGATGCCGGCCAGCTCACAGCGGCCGGTCTGCAGGTGCTGGGCCGGCTCGATGGCGCCATCCACAGCGGCGGCGAAACCGTGTTTCCCGAGCAGGTGGAGCAGCGGCTGAAGGCGCTGGCGGTCGCCGCTGGTCTGCCGCTGGCGGAGCTGCTGCTGCTGCCGGTGACCGATCCGCTCTGGGGCGAGCGGCTGGTGGCTCTGTTCCGCCCACTGCCCGAAGGCGCTGGTTGGGGTGGCTCAGATGTTGCCGGAGCGGATCCGCCGCTGCGCGAGGGCCTGATCGCGCTGGCCCGCCGCCTGCCGCCGGCCGAGCGGCCGCTGCACTGGTGGATGTGCGCCTCGCTGGCACGCACCGACACAGGCAAGTGGCAGCGGCCGCGCTGGCATGAATGGTTGCGGCAACAGCGTGAAGGCCATCTCGAAGATCTTTGAGTGGATCGGGGAGGCTGGGCGCGCGCCGATCCCAAGGGCGCTCCCGTGCCCGGCCACGAGCAGCAGAGCGCGATTCTGCGCTTGATCGCCTGCTACCGGCCGGCCGAAGAGCGGAAGCTTCTGGAGGGAGGCAACTTCCGCCTGACCCACATCCCCTGCGACTGGAGCCTGAATCGCTCACGGAGCTGAGTTGGTCGCGGAGAGAAAGCATGTGCAGGTAACAGCTCCTATGAGCTGAAGAGCATTAGGCCTCGCACAAAATGCTTCTTACAGGTGGAAAACTACCACGGCATGTGTATCATAGCGAACAGTGGTTCTCTGACCCGCGAACCAATGGAACGGCTCTAAGCTGGCCAATTGAAGTCCTTGCAGCATCTGCTTGATGGGATGCCCTTGAGGCGTTTCTCCCTGCGGTTTGCAGAAGGGCAAGGCCAAGTCGAGGTGGTTTGCGGAACTGTCGAAGAACAAGTTAGAGAGATGGGGCGTTGCCAGCCGAGCCGAAGGGCGGTATTGTATTGGTATGACTTCTCGTACGCGTTCACGGGTCGTGACGCCCCGGCGCAGGACTCCACGCCTGAAGGCTCA
>CALFOF010000376.1 GCA_937919075.1 uncultured Cyanobium sp.
TCCTGGCCGCGGCGCGCAGCACCTCCGCCGCAACGGCGTGCGGCGCCGGGTGCAGGGCCAGCAGGGCCCTCAGGGACGCGTCGGCGGCGCCGTACCATCCCCCGTCGCTGAGCGAGGAAGGGGAGTTTGAAGAAGGAGAAGAAGAGCTCGAAGAAGAAAGAGTCGGCGCCGGAGAGAGCAGCACGCGGATCAGAGTTTTGTAAACCTGGTCCGCGAGCTCCGCGGAGAGCAGAGGAGCAGTAGCAGCAAAATCAACAGCAGCAGCAGCAGCGCTTCCTCCTCCTCCTCCTCCGAGCCTCGACAGCGCGTCCGCCGCCGCCCTGGCGCAGGAGCTGGGGGTGCCCTGGTGTCTCGTCGACCTGGTGGCTCCCGCTGAGCTGATCGCAGCGCGCCTGCAGGCGCGCCTGGAGCGCAACGACGATCCCAGCGATGCCGATCTGGCTGTGGCGGAGCTGCAACGTGACCAGGTGGAGCCGCTCACGCTGCTGGAGGAGCGGCACACCCTGCCCTTCCGCGCCGGCGATGCGCCGACCGCGCTGCTGATGCAGCTGTGGGAGCGGATCATCAGGGGCGGCACAGGCGGCGCCACCGAAACCGGGCCCGATTCGATCTGAAACCGCCGCTGCGATGGAGATTCGGATGTCTTAGGTGCGGATTTCTGGGTTCCAGCGTTGGGAACTGCGAGGCTCAGGGAGCGAGCAGAGCGTTGATGCGCCGCGCCAGCTCCCGGTCCAGGCTGGAGAGACCGCCGGCATCGTGGGTGGTGAGATCGATCACCACGCGGTTGTAGATGTTGCTCCACTCCGGATGGTGACCGAGCGTTTCCGCCAGCAGGGCCACCCGAGCCATGAAGCCGAAGGCGGCGCTGAAATCGGCAAACACGAAGGCGCGCTGCAATTTGCCGTTGATCACGCTCCAGCCCGGCAGCTGGGCGGGCAGCGCCCTGATCTCTTCAGGGGTGAGCAGTTGAGCCGCCATGACAGGTCCGCAGAACAGTGTTGTCACCAGGATGGCAAGCAGGCTGAAGCGCGCCAGCCGGCGGGAGCCTCGCAACGGGCCAGGCCCGCTCTCACGCTCCGTCATCCGCCTCACAGAGGTCATGCAGGCGATCGATCAGGAGGTCGAGCTCGGTGTCACTATCAGCATCGCCGCCCAGGCGCAGGCGCCGCTGCACCTCGCCATTGAGCCGTTCACCACTGCGCAGTGCCAGCAGGGTGGCGGGGGAGGCACTCGCCAGCGGTGGCCGCAGCTCCGCCGGCGGTGCGAAGCGGGAATCAGGCGGGCTGCTGGCCAGGGAGGTGATCGCGGCGGTGAGGGCGGCGACGGAGCTGTGCAACTGGCTGATCTCCTGCCGCAGGCGCACGATTTCCGCCGTCAGCTGATCGTTGCAGCCATTGCTGGGCCCTGCAGGTGGCCCGGCGGCGTTGCACCCAGGGGCGGGCGGAATCTGTGCCGGGGCGGATGGGGCGCTCTCCATCGCCTCACTTTGCCGGGGACTTACTACATCGTGGCTAGGCGCTACCGCAGCAAGGCGCGGGCACGACCTCTTGACGCCCGCCTCACGGGGCTTGATCCGGCCCTGCTCATTCCCCCAAGAGATGGAGGCTGAGTTCACGGCAGCTGCCGGCGGCGCGGTGCTCCCACAGGTAGACCGCCTGCCAGGTGCCGAGCATCAGGCGGCCCTGGTTAAACGGCAGCGACAGGGTGCTGGCCGTCAGCGCCGCGCGCACATGGGCCGGCATGTCGTCGGGGCCTTCGTCATCGTGCAGCCAGGGCCGCAGCCTGCCCTGCCCGCTGAGTGGCCGCACCCCTTCCTGCGGCACCAGCGCCTGCAGGAAGGCAGCGAGATCGCGCAGCACCCGGGGATCGGCATTTTCGTTGATGGTCAGGCTGCAGCTGGTATGGCGCACCAGCATGGTGAGAACGCCTTGGCGCAGTCCGGACGTGGCCACGCAGGCTGCCAGCTGTGATGTCAGGTCGGTGAAGCCCTCACCCGTGGTGAAAACTCGCAGTTGAGACAAGCTCTGACGGAGCATGGAAAACAGGCCGAGCGGTCATGGTTGGGTCATCTTTAGTCCCTAGGGTTGCGCCATCACAACGGATTTCCAATGGCTCCCGTCCTCCTGGCTTCATGGCGCGCAGCACGGCTTCCTTTTAGCCTGATGGCGCTGCTCATGGTTCCCCTGGCAGGCGGGGTGCTGGCTGAAGGAGCAATCGCTCAGCAGGTGATTCCGAAGCGGGAAGGAATGTGCCCGCTCGGTTATGTCGACACCTTCAACGGCAAGTGCAGCACCCTCGGTGTCGCCTCTTACACAGTGAGTCCGCGAAGTGGTGAAGCTTGTCAGTCGGGCTGGATGAATATTGGCGGGGGCTACTGTCGCAAGAAGTAATTAACGGGTCTCGTGATTCTGGCCCGTCCCCTTCTGCCAGCGCACCAGTCCGGTGGTCACGGCGATCAGGATCACCTGGCTGCGATCGCGGGCTCCGAGCTTGCGGCGGATCGCCTTCATGTGGGTGCGCACCGTTTCTACCGACACAAACAGCTGGGCGGCGATCTGCGCATCGCTGCAGCCTTCCACCAGCTTGCCAAGCACGTCGCGCTCGCGGGGGGTGAGCGGTGCCCGATCTTCCTTCACGGAACTGGAAGTGCCCTGCCGCATCAACGGCAGCAGAGGGGCATCCATATAGATACCGCCATCGAGAATCGCCTTGAGGGCCGTGATGATGTGGCCCCTGCCCACCAAGCGCTCCAAGCAGATGCCATCACTGCCGCAGGCAAGCGCCTCTTGAAGCACATCTGGGGTTTCGTGCTCAAGCAGCAGCAGGCAGGGGAGGTGGGGATAGCGTTGCTTGATGGTGCGAATGAAGGCCATGCCCGTACCCCCCTCAAGCGATTCGGTCACCAGCACCAGATCGGGTACACGCTGTTGAAGATGATGGAGTCCGGCTGCTTCAGTGGTGGCGCCGTCCAGAGAGCTGAGCACACCTTCCAGCAGCAGGTGCAAGTGGCCGATCATCAAGCGCCGCGCGCTCACGCATAGCAACGAACGGCGGGCGAGCAGCTGCAAAGTCGCTTGATGGCGCTCCAGGTTGGACTGAAACAACGGGTTGAGATCCATCAGCCCCTGGCAGAGCCGGCCGCCTCTGACCGCAGCGGCACCAATGCCAGCCGCAACCTGGGCGGAACAAAAAGGTGGACCGATCGAAGGCGGCCAGCATCATTTCCAACATTATTGGCTATCAACAGCTCAGGCTCCATCGGCGATGATGAAAGGATCAAAGGACGTACATGGCCCTTCAAAGGGGCAAAAAACGAGATTGTGTGACGGTAGCCGCTGAAATCGTCCATGGCAGAAGACTTTCAGAGCCATCACAACGTCATTGTTAGAATGGCATCCGTCTTTCTCAATTCTTGAGCTACACGGTTCGCTCAGGGCTACCACGAGACAGGCCATCACTTGGGAGCGCAGAAGGCCTTGTTCAGCGTCGACGCAGCTTGGAACCACCATCTTCTAGAGCTGCCATGCCACCGCCCCCTGTGACGGCGCTGAGGGGTACCGGAAAGGCTCAGTAGTAGCGCTTTGGATTCTGGGAAATCGCCAGCTGCACCTCCTGCAGAAACAACACCAGCCCCACGATCAACATCAGCATCGCCAGCACAAAGGCCGGCACCAGAATCGCCGCAAGATCCAGAACCGCCACCGCACTCACGAACATCACCGCCACCACCGCGGCGATCAGCAGCGCCGTGAAGGTGACGCAGAGAATGGCGCGGTTGATCAGGAACATGCGCTTCCTTGCCACCTCCAGTGCGCTGCGCAGGCGGCGCGCTTCCAAAGTTGTGCCACGTTCCAGCGCCTCCTGCAGAAATCGCGTGCGGTCGACGATCCGCGCCAGCCGCTGCGTAAACATGCTGAGCAGGCCGGTGATGGCCGTAAGCAGGAACACCGGCGCCACCGATAACTGAATCGCAGACGAGAGCTTGACGACCGCTCCGGTGGTCTCGCTTCCGGCCGCGAGCGCGACGATGTCGGGGCCCGTCATCGCATTCCGCCAGCAAGTCTCCTCTGCCATTGTGAGGGGGCAGTCCGGTACTGCTTCGCCGCGATGACCACCATCCACTGCCAGTACGAAGGTTCGCTCCGCTGCCAGGCCCTGCATGGTCCATCCGGTTCCTCGCTGCTCACCGACGCACCGGTTGACAACCAAGGCAAGGGTGAACGGTTCTCGCCCACCGATCTGGTGGCCACGGCCCTGGCCACCTGCATCCTCACCGTGATGGGCATCACGGCCCAGCGGCACGGCTGGGCGCTGCAGGGCAGCCGGGCCCGGGTTGAGAAAACAATGACCCGCTCCGGGCGCCGCCGCATCGAGGCGCTCATGGTGTGGATCAGCCTGCCCGACGGCCTGGCGGCGGATCAGCGCCAGCTGCTGCAGCGCGCGGCGGAGAGCTGCCCGGTGAAGCAGAGCCTGGAAGGTGCCGTGGCCATGACGTTGATCTGGGAGCAAGACAGCCCGCCGGCCCCTGCCCAACAGCTGGAGTGATGAACGCGGGCGCCATGCTGGGCCTCGCCACCACAGCCCCACCATGCCCGAGCCGGCCAACGCCCTGCAGCGCCTGCAGGACCACCTGAACGAAACCAGGTTGCTCGGATCGATCAGCAGCGCTCTCTATTACGACCAGAACACGGTGATGCCCGCCGCCGGGGCTGAATGGCGCGGGGAGCAACTGGCCTTGCTGGCCAGCCAGATCCATGCCCGCCAAAGCAGCGCCCGCTACGCCGAGCTGGTGGGGGAAGCGGAGGCGGAGCTGGAGGCGAAGGCGAAAGCAGAGCTGGGGCCGTCTGTACCGACCGAGCGGCGCCGCAACCTGCAGCTGGTCCGCCTCGAGCTGGAGCGGCAGCGCTGCCTCGACCCCGCACTGGTGGCCAGCCTGGCCAGAGCGCAGTCGAAGGGCAACGCCCTCTGGCAGACCGCCCGCCGCGACAACGACTTCCCCACCTTCGCCCCCGCCCTGGCGGAGCTGATTGCCTTGCGCCGGGAGCAGGCCGGGCAACTGGCCGCCGCCGAGGCGCTGCCCCGCAGCCCCTGGGAAGTGCTGGCCCAGCCGTTTGAACCTGACATCAGCAAGGCGCGGCTGGAGGAGCTGTTCGCCCCGCTCAAAGCGACCCTGCCGGGCCTGCTGGAGCAGGTGGCCGCCGCCCCGGCCCAGCCGGGTGGGTTGAACGCGGCCGCCGCCGAGCTGCCGGAGGCGGAGCAGGAAAGCCTCTGCAGTGAGCTGCTCGACAGCTGGGGCTATGACCCGGCGCGTTGCCAGCGCTCCCGTTCCGCCCACCCCTTTTCCTGCACGCTCGGCCCTCAGGATTTCCGCATCACCACGCGCGTGGTGCCCGGGCAGCCGTTCTCCTCCTTTCTGGCCACCGCCCACGAGTGGGGGCACTCGCTCTACGAGCAGGGCCTACCCCGCAGCACCGATCACTACTTCCCCTGGCCGCTCGGCGAAGCCTCCTCGATGGGGGTGCATGAGAGCCAGTCGCTGTTCTGGGAATGCCGGGTGGCCCGCGGCCGCGCCTTCGCCGCCCGCTGGCAGCCGCGCTTCGTGGCCAGCGCCGGCGGTGATCCCTGGGGCGGCGTCGATGGCTTCTGGCGGGGGCTGAACCCGATGCGACCCGGCCCCACTCGCGTGGAAGCCGATGAACTGAGCTACGGCCTGCACATCGTGCTGCGCTTCGAGCTGGAGCTGGCCTTGCTGGAGGGGGGACTGCCCGTGGCCGACCTGCCCGGGGAATGGAACCGGCGCATGGTGGAGCTGCTGGGCCTGCGGCCCGCCAGCGAGAGCGAGGGCTGTCTGCAGGACATCCACTGGGCCGAAGCTCAGTGTATGGGGACATACTGTTCGTGGGACGTACAGAGAGGGCTCGGTGCGGGCGCTGTCAGCGGATATCGCGGATCTGCTCACCCCAGAGGCCATGCGCCGTCTGTTGGGGGGCAGCCTGCTCCGCGTCGGATACCTGCGGGTCTCGACCTCGTCCGGGGAGCAGCTCTCTGCCCTCGACGCGCAAGGGGTGCGAGTCAAGGCAGAAGACTGCGACATGGTGCTCACCGACGTCGAGACCGGTCGCAATCCCCTCAGGGCTCAGTACCAGTCGCTTCGGCAGCTGATTGATGCGGGCGTGGTGGCGGAGGTCGTCGCCACCCAGTTCTCACGCCTCGGTCGGGACTCCCGGGAGTCCGACGACTTCGTCAAGCTTTGCGATGCCAAGGGCGTGACCTGCCGCACCCTTGACGACGGCATCCTCACCATGGCGACGCCGGAGGACCTCCTGCTCACCCGCCTCAAAGGCAGCCTCAGCGAAGGAGAATCCATGCGGCTCTCTCGGCGGGTACGCAGCGGATTGGAGGCAGGCCGGGCCATGGGCAAGCCAATGCGCAAGCCCTGCTGGGGCTACCGCCTGACGAGTGACCGCAAGCGGTTGGAACCCGATCCCGTGGAGTTCCCCCGCGCCCAGCGGTTTCTGGCACTGCTGCGCTCTCTCAACTGGCGCATGTCAACGGCCGTCAGGGAGTTTGAGGAACCCACTCCACTGAGCAGCTGCAGAGCTGTACGCAGCTGGCTGCTCAATCCCACCATCCGCGGTGGGATCGCTTACCACCAGAAACCCAACCACCGCTTTGAGAAGGTCCTCTGGGATCGCCATGAGCCCTTGCTCTCCCATGGTGAATTTGCGGAGTTTGAGCGCATCGCCGAGTTGAACCGGACGATGTGGGGGCACAACGTCCAGGTCAAACCCCGCCTCCTCACAGGTCTGTGTGTCTGCGAGGAATGCGGCACCCGCCTGGCCTATGTCGCCGGTCGAACGATTGCCAGCGTCAAGTGCAAAGGAACCCGCTGCAGCCAGCTCTACCGCTCCACTCGGGAAGAAGTGATCGTCAAGTACGCGGTCAAGGAGATCACCAGCAGGGCAGCTCAGACCTTGGCGGCTTCCGTCAGCCACGACGAACCGCCAGAGGCTTCTGAACTCAGGCATCAGATCGCCTCCCTTCAAGCTCTTGGGGATCCCGATCTGGCCGATGTGATCGCAGCCAAGAAAGTCAGGCTGGAGTCTGTTCTGCAGATTCCCCGGGTCGATGTCGAGATCGCCCAGAAGGTCGCTGACCCGCGCTGGCATGACCTGGCGACCTACGAGGAGATGCAGACGCTGTTGCACCAGCTCGTTGACGAGATTGTGATTTCCAAACAGGTTCCTGTGGCCATATCCCTGAGGATTTAGCGGCGTCATACCGCTCAGTGATGGCCAGCACCACATCAGCCAGCCTGAGCATTGGCCGGTGCTCTCGATCTGATGAGTCAGTCACGATGGCCCTGGCGGGTATAACAGCGATCCAGTGCCAAGTCCCGAAGGTCACAGTGGTTCTGCTGCTTCAGGACTCGGCCCCATGGCTCAGAACGGCACCTCCTCATCGGCGAACTCATCGCCGTAGTCCTCCCCATCCGCC
>CALFOF010000377.1 GCA_937919075.1 uncultured Cyanobium sp.
CCGGCTGCGATGAGCACGGCCTGAAGATCCAGCGCACCGCCGAGCAGGCCGGGCTCACCCCCCAGGCCCATTGCGACCGCGTCAGCGCCCAGTACCGGGAGCTGTGGCAGGCCTGGGAGATCAGCAACGACCGCTTCATCCGCACCACCGATCCGCGCCACCGCCAGCTGGTGCACCAGTTCTTCAAACGGGTCGAGGCCGCCGGCGATGTGGTGGAGGGCCGCCAGCAGGGCTGGTATTGCGTGGCCTGCGAGGAATTCAAGGACGACCCCGCCGGCGCCAATACCCCCAACTGCGGCATTCACCACCGGCCACTGGAGTGGCGCGATGAGATCAACCTCTTCTTCCGGCTCTCGCGCTATCAACAGCCGATCGAGGAGCTGATCCGCCGCCCGGGCTTCATCTCCCCACCCGGCCGCCAGAAGGAAGTGGAGAACTTCGTGCTGCAGGGCCTGCGCGATTTCTCGATCTCCCGCCTGAATGTGCCCTGGGGCCTGCCGGTGCCGGGCCACGAACCGCAGACCTTTTATGTGTGGTTCGACGCGCTGCTCGGCTACCTCACCGCTCTGCTGGAACCAGGCGATGTGCCCGATCTCGAGCTGCTCAGCCAGCGGGGCTGGCCGGCGTCGGTGCATGTGATCGGCAAGGACATCCTGCGTTTTCATGCCGTCTACTGGCCGGCGATGTTGCTGTCGGCCGGCCTGCCGGTGCCGGAGCGGGTGTTCGGCCACGGCTTTCTCACCCGCGAAGGGCAGAAGATGGGCAAATCGCTGGGCAACGTGCTCGATCCCGCCACCCTGCTGGAGCGCTGCGGGCCCGATGCAGTGCGCTGGTATCTGCTGCGGGACATCGGCTTCGGCGACGACGGCGACTTTCAGCAGCAGCGCTTCACCGATCTGGTCAACAACGATCTGGCTAACACGATCGGCAACCTGCTCAACCGCACCTCCTCGATGGCACGGCGCTGGTTCGCTGAGGCCGTGCCGCCGGTGAGCAGTGCCCTCACCGATCAGCATCCGCTGGCCCTGGCGAGTGCGGACGCTACGCAGCGGGTGCTGGCGGCACTGGAACGGCTCGATTTCCGCGCGGCCGCGGAGGCGGCCCTGCAGCTGGCCGTGGCCGCCAACGGCTATCTCAACGAGCAAGCCCCCTGGAGCCGCATGAAGCGGCAAGAGGGGGTGGAGCAGGTGGCGGATGATCTCTACGCCGTGCTGGAGGCTGCCCGGATCGTGGCACTGCTGATCGCCCCGCTGCTGCCCGATCTGGCCGAGCGCATGCTGGCGCAGCTGGCGCAGGCTCCCTTGGCCAGCGGCGTGCCCGAGCAGGCCTCCAGCGACGCCCCTGCAAGCCCGCCCTGGAGCGAACGGTTGTGGTGGGGCGGCCTGGTGGCAGGCACGCCCCTGCCCGAACCGGCGCCGGTGATGGCCCGCCTCGAGCTGGAGGAAACCCTTTGATCTCGCCGTTCCCCCTGCGCCGCAGCGGCGTGCTGCTGCTCGTGCTGCTGCTGGCGGCGCCGTTGATCGGTTGTACGCGCATCACCAAGACACCAGCCAAGCCTCAGCCGTTCGTGTTCCGGGCGCTCAACCTCCGCCAGCAGGATGCCAAAGGCCGCCCCAGCTGGGAGCTGGTGAGCCCTGAAGCCCGCTACGACCTGCAACGTCGCGTGGCCACCGCCAAACAGCCGCGCGGCGTGATTTTTGCGGCCGGCAAACCGCGTTACCGAATTGAGGCCACCAGTGGCACCGTGATCAACGACGGCGAGGTGATCCAGCTGGAGGGAAAGGTGAGCATTGTGGTAATCGGCCCCCAGGGCGCCACGATCACCGGCGATCGCGTTCGCTGGACGCCCGGCCGCTCACTGATCGAGATCACCGGCCGGCCGCTGGCCACCGACCGCTCCAGCCGCCTGACGGCGGACCGCGCCCGCTTCCTGATCGCCGAAGACAAGCTGGAGCTGCGTGGCTCACCCCGCCTGCTGCAGCCAGGTCTCAACCTGCTCACCCGCGAAGCCGACTGGTATCCACCGAGCGGCGTGCTGAAGGCGGCCGGACCGGTGCTGGCCCTACGGCAGCAAGCGGGCAAGCCCGACCAACGCCTCACCGCGTCGGCGCTGGAAGGCAACACCCGCGAGCAGGTGTTCTATGGCATGGCGCCGGTCCAGTTCGTCGACCCCGCTGCCAAGACGGAGATCGCGGCAGGTCGCACCCGCTGGGACCTGGAAGGGGAGAGGATCTCCAGCGCCGAACCGTTCACGGGCCGCTTCGATCAGCTCAATGTGTGTGGCAAGTCTCTGGAAACAAACCTGGCGGACACCACTGCCTTTATCCCCGCTGGCTGCGACCTGCGCCAGCCCGGCGAATGGTTGCAGGCCAACACCTGTCAGTGGAACTGGACGACAAAGGTGGTGCAGGCGGAAGGGGAGGTGCGGCTGGAGCGCCAGGCAAACCGGCAGATCACCCGTAGTGCCGCCTTGAGCGGCCAGGTCGGCAAGGACGGCACGGTGGAGTTCGTCACTCCGGGCGGGCGGGTGTTCACCGAGCTCACGGTGCCGCCGCCGGCGCAGGGCACGCCGCGGCAGCGTCCTCCAGTGTCGTTTTGAGCTTGCGGGCCCAGCCCTCCACCCACAGCTCATCGGCGCGGCTGAAGCAACGGGGCGACCAGCCCCCCACCAGCAGCCAGCCGTGCGCACCGATGGGTTGCACGATCACGGCAGGCGTACCCGGTGGCAGCCCCGTGAACTCCTCGCGGCCGGGATAAAGGCGCAGGTCCACCAGCGACACGCTGCGCTGCGTGCGCCGGGCCCGCTGACAGATGGCGCCGGGGAGGAAGGGCTCTGCCGCCAGCACGCCGCGGCGCAGCACCACCCTGCCCTGCCAGAGCAACAACACACTGGCGGCCGGGGTGGCGGTGAGCAGCATGTGGCTGCCCCAGGCGAGTTCCTGCCGGGCCAGCGGCGCGAGGGCCTCATCGAGCTCCAGGCCCTGGCCCCCCGGCAGCTCCACCCGCTCCGGTGCCGCCGGCAGGGCCCGCGTCCACAGCACAGCCACCAGCATCAGGCCCACGGCCATCAGGCTGGCCAGCACGGCCGCCCGCTCCAGAGCGGGGGTGAGGTCGGGCGCGGTGAGCTGGTTGAGCAGGCAGAGCAGCAAGCCGAGCACCCCGGCCGCCAGGCAGAGTCGCGCCGGCGGCGGAAGACCGGCCATGGGATTGGGGCAGATGGAATACGAACGCTGACACACGAAGGCGCGACAGCGGGGCCCGCGGACGGCAGACTGACCACGAGATTTGTGAGGCCCGGTCTTTGCGCTTGCCGCTGCGTCTACTGGCTGCCGTCGCCGTGCTGCTGCTTCAGTTCCTGCCCGTGTCAGCGGCCTGGGCCGTTGGAGCCAGCGCCTACCCAGCTGTGCCCCAGCAGCACCTGATCGATCCCGCCGAGCTGTTCAGCAGAGCCACCGCGGTGGAGCTGGAGCGCCGGCTCAAGGAGCTGCAGGCCGATCACATCGAGGCGCGTCTGGTGACGGTGCAGCGCCTCGACTACGGCCTTGATCTCGAAGCGCTCGGTCAACAGCTGCTCGAGCGCTGGGCCACCGCTTCCAGTGACGACTCTGCCCAGCTGATCCTGTTGATCGATTCCCAGACCAACACGGCCGCCGTGGTGGCCAGCGACACGTTGCTCGATCAACTGCCCGAATCCCTGCTGCGTAACACCGCCGATCGCACCATGGCGATTCCGCTGCGGCTGGGATCGCGCTACCGCCAGGCCTCGCTCGACGCCCTCGATCGCCTCACGGCGGTGCTGGCCGGCGGCGAGGATCCGGGGCCCCCGCTGGAGCAGGTGATTGTGCCCGTGGAATCGAACATCCCCACCAAGGAGGAAACCGCCTCCAGCAACGGTTTCACCTGGATCATCGCCTTGCTCGCGGTGGGCACCGTGGTGCCGATGCTCACTTGGTGGGTTTTCTCCCGCTGAGCACCCATGGGCCTGACCGACTGGATGGGAACCTTCGGGAAGGCCCGCACCAAGGACCTGCGCAGCAACCTGGAGCGCGCCTATGAGGCGGCCCTGCTGATCCAGAACATCGAGCTCGAATACTTCAACGACCGGCCAGTACGGCCGGAACTTGAGCTGAGCATGCCGGCGTCGGTGCAGGCGCAGATGATGCGGCGGTTTCGCAGTTCGCTCGAGCTCTGCCGGCAGGTGGTGGAGGAACTCCAACCGCGCCGGCACGAGCTTGATCACCAGGAGCTGCGCCAGTTCCAGCTGATCGAAACGGTGGAGGGGCGCTACTCCAATCGCAAGCCGGTCTCCACTCTCACCCGCTCCCCGGAGTTGCTGCCCCGCAGCCTGATGGGGCTGATGGAGAGGGTGAAGCGGCAGCTGGATCCTCAGGCGGAGGCCACCGTGGTGGCCGGCTTTCGCCGCCGCCGCGATTCCACGCTGGTGTCGCTGCGCATCCTGCTGCTGCTGGTGCTGGTGCCGCTGCTGATGCAGCAGGCCAGCCGCACCTTCGTGATTTCGCCACTGGTCGATCGCTTCGCCCCCGACGTGCCCTTCCTCACCTACCCCAAGCCCCAGCTTGAAGAGGCCGCTGTGGAGAAGTTGCGCGTGTACAAGGCGGAGCTGGAGTTCGATGCCCTGCTCAAGGGCCAGGACCTGCCCGATCCCGCCACGATGCACAAGGCCCTGGCCAGTCGCGCGGTCGAGCTCAAGGAAGAAGCCGATGGCCAGAGCACCCTGGCCATCAAGAACGTGCTGTCGGATGCCTTCGGGCTGATCAGCTTCGGATTGGTGTGCCTGCTGGCCCGCGAGGACATCCGCATGCTGCGTGGCTTCCTCGACGAGCAGGTGTATGGCCTGAGTGACAGTGCCAAGGCCTTCGCAATCATTCTTTTCACCGACATCTTTGTGGGGTTTCACAGCCCTGAAGGCTGGACTGTGCTGCTCGGCGGTGTTGCCAACCATTTGGGACTACCAGTGCGAGGGAACTTTGTGATGCTCTTTATCGCTACCTTCCCGGTGATCCTCGCCACCATCTTCAAGTATTGGATCTTCCGCTATCTGAACCGCGTGTCTCCATCTTCGGTGGCCACACTGCGCAACATGAATGGCGGAGGCTGACGCCATGCTCACATTGGTGACCGGCCCCAGCCGGAGCGGCAAGAGCCGCTGGGCCGAGCACCTCGCCCTGCACTCGGGCCGGCCTGTCACCTATGTGGCCACCGGCCCCTGCCTCGAGGGCGATGCCAGCTGGAGCGAGCGGCTGGCCCTGCACCGCCGCCGCCGGCCTGCCCACTGGCCCACCTTGGAAGTGGAAGGTCAGCTCAGCGCCGCGCTCGAGCAGGCCCCCGCTGAGCGCCTGCTGCTGATCGACTCGCTCGGCACCTGGCTGGCCCACCACCTCGAGCTCGATGCAGCCGCCTGGGAGCAGGAACAGGAGCACCTGCTGACGGCGCTGCAGCACTGCCGCTCCACCACGCTGATCGTGTCTGAGGAGACCGGCTGGGGCGTGGTGCCCCCCACGGCGATCGGGGGTCGCTTCCGCGATCGGCTCGGGGCACTGCAGCAACAGCTGCTGCCCCGCTGCGGCGAGGCCTGGCTGGTGGTGCACGGGCGGGCGATCGATCTGCTGCGGCTGAGCACACCGGTGCCGGAGCTCTGAGCCATGCCGCGCGTGGTGTTGTTTCAGCCGGAGATCCCGCCCAACACCGGCAATGTGGCGCGCACCTGCGCCGCCACCGGCTGCGAGCTGCACCTGATCGAACCGCTCGGCTTCCAGCTCGACGACCGGCAACTGAAGCGGGCGGGCCTGGATTACTGGCCCTGGGTGCAGCTGCGCTGCCACGCCGACCTGATCAGCTTCGAGCAGCACCGCCGCAGCCGCGGTGGCCGTCTGGTGGCCTTCAGCAGCCAGGTGGAGCAGCCCTACACCTCCTTCGCCTTCCGAGACGACGACTGGCTGCTGCAAGGCCGCGAATCCAGTGGCCTGCCGGCGGAGCTGCTGGCCGCCGCCGATGCCCGGCTCACCGTGCCGATGCCTGGCTCGGTGCGCAGCGGCGGCGGCGTGCGCAGCCTGAACCTTTCGGTGGCCACCGCCGTGGTGTTATTTGAGGCCATTCGCCAGCTGGGGACAGGGATCTCCAGCCCTGCCAAGGAAGCTTGAACCAGCATCGCTCCGGTCTTCAGGTTGTCTAAAGGAGTTCAGGCCGCTACTCTCGGCGCGACCCGGAGGATGGCGGCTTCTCCACCGGGTTTTGTCCAATGGGTGAATCTGCATGAAGCCTTCGCAACTGATCCTGCCTCTAATGGGAGCCTTACCGGTTCTCTCTCTGGTGGCTGCTGCGGCCATCCCCGGCATCGCCGACTCCCGCTCCAACGGGCTGGAGGAGCTGTCTGTCGGCTTCGGGGATGCTTTGGGCCTGACGGCCGAGCCCGCAGCGCTCCAGCAGCTCGCTTCGCTTCCCAAGACGAGCGACAGGGTGTGGATCCAGGTGCGCGCAGAGGTGAGCCTTGACGAGCTCGCCCAGCAGTTGCGCATTCAGGAAACGCCCCTAGCGCGCATGAATGATGTGAACGAAGACCACAGGTTCAGCCAGGGCGACTGGCTGGTGATCCCCGGGCGGGACGCCAATCGGGCCCGCAGTGTGGCCGCACTGGATCCCGAACAGATTCGCCGCTCCGCGCCGCTCTCCGAGCTGCCACCACTTGAATCCACTGGCGTGGTGCGCTTTGGCGACAGCCTGATCAAGCTGGCCAAGCGCTACAACCTCACCATCGGGGAGTTGCTGCGGCTCAATCCCGGTCTCGAGGCCGCCCGTCTGGTGGCCGGCACCCAGGTGCGTCTGGCCCGTTCCGCTCCCGGCCGTACGCGGATGGTGCTCGGGCTCAATCCCGTGGGTAGTGGCGGACTCAGCTGGCCGGATCTCCCCTCTTTCGGTGAGCGTCCCGAGGTGGAGTCAGGTCCAACCCGTGGCGACAACACCTGGATCTGGCCCAGCAAGGGGGTGTTCACTTCCGGCTTCGGCTGGCGCTGGGGACGCATGCACAAAGGCGTCGACATTGCCAACAACGTCGGCACACCGATCGTGGCGGCCCGCTCCGGCCAGGTGGTGTTTGCCGGCTGGCACGACGGCGGCTACGGCTACCTGGTGGAGATCCAGCACAACGACGGCAGCAAATCGCTTTACGCCCACAACAGCCGGCTGATGGTGAGAGTGGGCCAGGTGGTGGGCCAGGGCACCGTGATCAGCTCGATGGGCAGCACCGGACGCAGTACCGGCCCGCACCTCCACTTCGAGATTCACCCCCCCGGCCGGGGTGCCGTTAATCCTCTGCAGTTCCTCCCCGGCCGCGCCTAAGGCGGGGACGGGCTCAAGGCCAAGGCGTAGGGCTGTCGTTTAAGCTCTTGCCATAGGGCTCGGTAGCTCAGCTGGTTAGAGCGTGGGATTCATAACCCCAAGGTCGGGAGTTCAAGTCTCCCCCGAGCCATTTGCCCTCAAATCCAATCAGATTCAGTTGTGAATCTGATGATGGTATGTATGTTTTAAGCCTTAAAGATTGTGGGAACTCCTGAGCCTTTTGCACCGCTCGGTTCCCCACTCGTGGCTATTTTTCTGGGCTGCTGGGCTCGTTCCCGAGCTGGAACTGAGCCTCGGGGCTGCGTGAGCCGTCAGCGCATTTCGATGGCGTTGAGGCGCTCACGAAAACTGGGTGATGAATTGGCAGCAGCATTGCCGTAATCCGACGCGCTGCTGCCACCCTCAGTGGCGCCGCCACGCCCGCCGGAGCGCCTTGATGAGGACGACGACCCACGGCCGCGGCGGGCCGGGGTGCCATCGGCCTGGGGACGCTGAATCGGGTAGGAGACGATTTCGCTGCGCAACTGACTGAGCAGGCGGAAATGGCCGGTGGCGTTGTATTTGCGGAGCAGGACAGGATCCCAGGACATCAGGGCAGGAAAAGAGAAAGGGGACGGAAAAGGGAAAAAGGGATGGAGCAGACAACCGGTGAGCGGTGCACGCCAGGTTGGAGTTCGGCGCTGTGGAAAGGGGATGACAAACAGCCTGCCACTTCACTGGAATAACGCGTCAACAAGCTCGTTTCAG
Organism: uncultured Cyanobium sp.; assembly: GCA_937919075.1. Lineage (GTDB taxonomy): Bacteria > Cyanobacteriota > Cyanobacteriia > PCC-6307 > Cyanobiaceae > MW101C3. The sequence continues at coordinate 8,104 of CALFOF010000377.1, forward strand.
CAGGCAAGCCGGGAAACAAGACAAAACGTCTTCACTTGCTGGCGCCGTGGCCTCTGCGGCTGTCCTCAACCAGGTGGCGCCATGGTTTTATCGCCCAGGCTGCTCAGCTGTTCAGACGCTACGCGCGCAGAGTGGCTGAGCGTTGACTGGCCCGCTGCACACAGGCCGGGCTGAATACAGTGACAGCAGACGCGTGGACAACGAGGCTCCCGCCTCGGCGCAGCTGCCCTAGTCAGCTGCCGCACCACGTGCCAGTCCCGGCCTCACGAGCCTGCCCAGCCTCCCCACCCCTCAGCTGCTTCCCGCCATGACCGTCAACGCCTCCCTGCGCGTGGGTCAACGGGCGCCGGAGTTCACCGCCACCGCCGTGGTGGATCAGGACTTCACCAAGATCCGGCTGTCCCAGTACCGCGGTCGTTATGTGGTGTTGTTTTTCTATCCGCTCGATTTCACCTTCGTCTGCCCTACGGAAGTGACGGCCTTCAGTGATCGCCATGCAGACTTCGCCGCGCTCGGCGCTGAAGTGCTGGGCGTATCGGTGGACAGCCAGTTCAGCCATCTGGCCTGGATCCAGACCTCTCGCCAGGACGGCGGTGTCGGCGAGATCACCTATCCACTGGTGGCCGACCTCAAGAAAGAGATCGCCAGCGCCTACGGCGTGCTCGATGAGGAGGCCGGTGTGGCGTTGCGGGGCCTGTTTCTGATTGATCCGGACGGCATCGTGCAGCACGCCACCATCAACAACCTCTCGGTGGGCCGCAGCGTGGAGGAAACCCTGCGGTTGCTCAAGGCCTTCCAGCACGTGCAAGGGCACCCTGGCGAGGTCTGCCCCGCCAACTGGACGCCAGGCGCGCCGACCATGAAGCCCGACCCCGTGGGCAGCAAGGAGTACTTCGCCGCCCACGGCTGAACCTCAGCGGTCAACCCAGCAGCGATCAACCCAGCAGCGAGGCCAGTAAGCGGCTGCCGTCGGTGCCGCCGGTGATCGGGTCGCAGGCCCGTTCCGGGTGGGGCATCAGGCCCAGCACGTTGCCCTGAGCGTTGCTGAGCCCGGCCACATCGCCCGCCGAACCGTTGGGGTTGGCGGCGTAGCGCAGCACCACCTGGCCTTCCCCCTCCAGTGCCGCCAGGGTGTCGGCATCGGCCTGGAAGCAACCCTCGCCGTGGGCGATCGGCAGGCTGATCGGCTCGCCTTCGCCGTAGTGGCGCAGCCACTGGCAGGCGCCTGGATGCACCGTGAGCGGAGCGGCTTCACAGAGGAAATGCAGCTGGCGGTTGCGGGTGAGCGCACCGGGCAGCAGGCCCATTTCAGTGAGTATCTGGAAGCCGTTGCAGATGCCCAGCACCGGGCCGCCACGCGCCGCGAAGGCGGCCACCTCACTCAGCAGCGGCGAGACATGGGCAATGGCGCCACAACGGAGATAGTCGCCGTAGCTGAACCCGCCGGGCAGCACCACCGCATCGATGCCCTCCAGGCTGCGCTCCTCATGCCAGAGGAATCGGGTAGGGATGCCGAGGCATCCTTCCGCAGCCCAACGCACATCCCGGTCGCAGTTCGAGCCGGGAAACACCACCACGCCGATCGTCATGACCCGGCACCCTCCACGGGCTTGAGCTGCTCGAGGCACCAGTTCTCGATCACCGGATTGGCCAGCAGACGATCACTGAGCCGCTCGATCTGGCTGCGGGCGGCGTCGAGATCCGCTGCTTCGAGTTCCACCTCCATTGCCTTGCCGATGCGCAGCTGGGTGATGCCATCGACGCCGAGCCGCTGCGCGGCGGCTCTGGTGGCTTCTCCTGCCGGATCGAGAACCGATGGCCTCAGGGAGACCAGCACACGGGCTTGAAAGCGGGGCACCGGCGGGAACGTCATTTGTTAAATCTTGGCAGGCAGCTTCCCCCCCACGGCCGACGCCGAAGCATCTTCAAGACAGTGGTCAACGGTCGAAGCGATGCAAGCGACAGGCGCCTGCCAACCCTGCCTGGGCGCCCGGCTGGCCCGGGCCGGGCTGGTGGCGCTGTGGATCGCGTGGGCGGGCACCACGTTGCTGGCTCCTGCCCTGGCACAGGTGCAGCGGGTGCCCCTGCGCTGCCGGCTTGCCGATGGTCCCTGGCGTCCCTGCGTGATGACCGTGGAAGCAGTGGGCGAGCGGTGGAAGCTGCGCGTCGACAACACGCAGCTGAGCTTCCGCCACGACGGCAAGGGGGTGGTGGAAATGCAGCGCCCGGCAGGGATCTGGAAGGTGGTGAATGCGCGCTGGAACGAGGATCAGGCCCTCTGCTGGGATAGCATCTGCGCCCAGGGGGACATCCCCCTGGACTGAAGCGGGCGGCGGGCCCGCTCAGACGCGGCTGGCGCTGGCCTCCCTCAGGCGGGTGCTTTCCAGGGCCTGCAACAGCAAGCTGCGGTCGATGCGCAGCCCGAGCGCCACCAGTTCAAGCCGGCCCACACTGGGGCTGAAGGGAGAGCCCCTGTCGATGGCTGTGAGGGCAGCCAGCCGGTCGCTGTGATCCTCGTACCAGCAGTCGAGCCGTGGGCCCACTGCCTGGATCTGCAGGGGCCGACGTTTGCCGGGCTGAAGCAGCCAACCCTTGAGCCGCAACAGGGCCTGAAGTTGGATCTGCTCCAGGAGGGTGGCTTCGAGGGCTTCGCGGTCGAAGGACCCATCGAGCTGGATCGCCACCGACTTCATAGGCACGTGGGTGTGGTCGTGATGGCCGTGGTCGTGGTGATCGTGAGGATCGTGGTCGTGGTCGTGGACGTCTTGATGGTCGTGGGAGGTTTCGCCGCGGGGCCGATGGCTGGCCGCGCCAGCCGGGCGATCCAGGCCCAGCAGCAGCTCCGGCGGCACCTGGCCGCGCTGCATCGGCAGCACCTGGGCACCGGGCCGGCAGACAGCCTGAAGGCGTTCGCGCACCCGGGCCAGGTCTGCGGGGGAGAGGCGGTCAGCGCGGCTCATCAGCACCAGATCGGCCGCCCGCAACTGATCCTCGAACAGCTCTTCGAGATCGGAGAGGTGATCGAGGCTGGGGTCGGCGGCCCGCTGCCGCTCAAGCGCTTTGGGGTCGGCCACCACACTGCCGCCAGCCAGCGCTTCGCCATCCACCACCGTCACCACGCCATTGACACGGGTGCGGGTACGGATGTCAGGCCACTGGAAGGCCTGCACCAGGGGCTCGGGCAGCGCCAGACCGCTGGTTTCCACCACGATGCCGTCGAGGCGATCGGCGGACGCCAGCAGTTTTTGCATCGTCGGCAGGAAATCGTCCTGAACGGTGCAGCAGAGGCAGCCGTTGGCGAGTTCCACCAGCCGGCCTTCGAGCTCTTCCTCCGGGCAGAAGCCGCAGCTGCGCAGCAGGTCACCGTCGATGCCCACTTCGCCGAATTCATTGACCAGCACCGCCAGACGCAGGCCGCTGGTGGTAAGCAGATGGCGCAGCAAAGTGGTTTTGCCCGCGCCGAGAAAGCCCGTCACCACAGTGACGGGCAGACGCCGTTGCATGGAGGGTGTCATCTCAGGGCACCAGCGCCGACCAGGCGAATGTGGAGCCCACACCGATCAGCACGCCGGCCGCCAGCATCAGCCGCGCCGGAGCGATGCCCGCACGCCAGCGCTGCACCAACGTGAGCGCCAGCCAAAGCAGCGCCCCCTGGCTGATCAGCAGCCCCAGCAGATACCAGGCCACGGATGCCGCCTGCCAGCCGCTCACGGCGTCACTGAGCACATAGCCATGCAAGGCGAAGGCGGGCAGCAGGGTCCAGACAGGCAGCCGCTGGATCACCACCAGCCCCACCAGCACCAGTGACAGCGCCACCAGCGCTTCGGCGCCGGGCAGGTTGGGCAGCAGCAGGCCGAGGCCAGTGGCCGTGAGCCCCACGGCCAATAGCGCGAGCACCCAGCGCAGGCGCTGCACCAGACCCACCAGGCCAAGGGCGAGCAGAAACAGCAGGTGATCGGGGCCCAGCAGCGGGTGGCCGATGCCGCTGAGCAGGCCCGCCAACGGGCCTTCCTTCAAGGCGAAGGTTTCCATCAGGTGGTGCGCAGCTGCGGGGGTTGCCAGCAGCGGCAGCAGCAGTAACGGCAGCAGCAGTGCCAGCAGCGGTGGCAGGGCGCCATGAAGCTGCAGAGGGCTGGCTGGCAGGGCCGCACGACGGCCTGGGCCAGCAGCCCGGGAATGAAGAAACATGATTCGACCGGTCCTCGCCGGAACTGGATGGGGTGAAACGCCGGCGGGTGTTCTGACTGGCCATGCCGCGAAAACTCGCGGGAAGGGCTTCACAGTTGCGGGACAGCGCCGGAATTGCACCGAACTTTCCCCCTTGCCTCCATGGGATAGATCCCGTGGAACCGGCGCGTCAATCTACCGGCAGCCCAGGCTTTCCACCGTGCTGACGCCGGTGCGGGGATTGATGCCGGAGGCTCGGGCGCAGAGGGCTTTCTGCTGGTTCATATCGAGCACCGCATCGCTGAAATCAGCTCCCTCGATCGTGGCCCCACTGAAGCGGCTCTGCATGAGCATGGCGTTGCGCAGCACCGCCCCGCTGAGGTCGGCGTTGTCAAAGCGGGTGGCAAAGGCCACGGCATCTTCAAGGTCGGCGCCGCTGAGATCGCTGCCCTGCAGATCACTGGAATTGAACACAGCGCCGCGCAGGTTGGTGTCGCTGAGATCGAAGCCCTGCATCGCCGCCTTCAGAAACTCCTGCTGCTGCAGGTTGCGGCCGTGCATGTCGGGCTGCAGATCCTTGAGTGCCCGCTGGCCGCGCAACTCAGGCGCTGTGATCGCCAAGGCCGGAGCCAGGGGACCCACCAGTCCGAAACAGGCAACCGTGACCACCAGCAGGGCAAGCAGGGGAGTAAGCCACCCGGGGCGAGTGAAGGGGGGCAAGAACACACGTACCGTGGGCCCTCAAGTTATGGCAGCCACGGCCGCGTCGCGATCGAGATGAGCATGTCCCTGCGGGTGGTAGTGCCGCCCCATCCCCTGATCGGTCACTGGTTGACCCTGCTGCGTGATCAGGACACCCCCCCACCGCTGTTCACCACCGCGATGGCCGAGCTGGGCCGCTGGCTCACCTACGAAGCCGTGCGCGACTGGCTGCCCCACCAGCGGGTGACGGTGCAGACGCCGCTGGCCAGCACCGAAGGCACCGTGGTGGACAGCAGCGTGCCCCTGCTGGCAGTGCCGATCCTGCGGGCGGGTCTGGGGCTCTGGCAAGGGGCCCAGGCCGTGCTGCCCACGGCCCGGGTGGCCCACGTGGGGCTACGCCGCAATGAAGCCGATGCCACAGCCGAGTGGTATTACGACGCCCTACCCGACACGATCGGCCCCCAGGTGGGGGTGCTGGTGTTCGATCCGATGGTGGCCACCGCCGGCAGCCTGGTGCAGGTGCTGGAACGGCTGGAAAGCAAAGGCGTCCGCGGCGACCGGCTGCGGGTGATCACAGCCTTGGCGGCCCGGCCCGGGCTCAACACCCTGGGGCAGCGCTTCCCCGACCTCACCCTCTACACCGCCTGCATCGACGCTGACCTTGACGCGGCCAGCCGCATCGTGCCGGGCCTCGGCGATGCCGGTGACCGCCTGTTCGGCACCCCGTCGGCGGCCATCCTCTGATCGCGGAGCTTTTGCTCCCCTGGCCCAGACCTAGGCTCACGGGCCATTGCTCCCCTGGCATGGGCCTGGCTGTCGCCGTTTCACCGCCTTCGGCACGCCCTCTCGGGCAGGAGGGCTTGCGCAGCTTGAGCGGATCGGTGCAGGTGCCGGGCGACAAATCGATCTCCCACCGCGCGCTGCTGTTCGGGGCGATCGCCAGCGGCGAAACCCGCATCGACGGCCTGCTGCCGGCGGAGGATCCGCTCAGCACCGCCGCCTGCCTGCGCGCCATGGGGGTAACGATCAGTCCGATCGCGGCCGGCCAGACGGTGATCGTGCAGGGGGTGGGCCTTGAGGGCCTGCGGGAACCCAACGATGTGCTGGATTGCGGCAATTCCGGCACCACGATGCGGCTGATCATGGGGCTGCTGGCGGGCCGCAGCGGCTGCCACTTCGTGGTCAATGGCGATGCGTCTCTGCGCCAGCGGCCGATGGGACGGGTGGCGGAGCCCTTGGCCGCCATGGGCGCCCAGATCCGAGGCCGCGCCGGCGGCAAGCTGGCACCACTCTCGATTCAAGGAACCGCGTTGCATGGGGCGGTGATCGGCACGCCGATCGCCTCGGCCCAGGTGAAATCCGCGATCCTGCTGGCGGGCCTCACGGCCGCCGGTCCAACCACCGTGATCGAGCCGGCCCGTTCCCGTGACCACAGCGAACGGATGCTGCGGGGCTTCGGCGCCGACATCGAGATCAGCGGCGATGCCGGCCGGCACGTGCGCCTGACCCCCGGCCATGAGCTGGTGGGGCAAGCGGTGGAGGTGCCGGGCGACATCAGCTCGGCGGCTTTCTGGCTGGTGGCCGGGGCGATCACCCCAGGCGCCGACCTGACCGTGCGCAATGTGGGCCTCAACCCCACCCGCACCGGGGTGCTGGAGGTGCTCGAAGCCATGGGCGCCCGCATCGATCGACTGGAGCAGCGCCTGGTGGCAGGCGAACCGGTGGGTGATCTGCGCGTCCGCTACGGGCCGTTGCAGGCCTTCGACATCGGCGGCGAGCTCATTCCTCGCCTGGTGGATGAAATCCCCGTGCTGGTGGTGGCCGCCTGCCGGGCCGAAGGCACCAGCCGGATTCGCGAGGCGGCGGAGCTGCGCGTGAAGGAAACCGATCGGCTCGCCGTGATGTGCCGCCAGCTGGGGGCAATGGGGGCCCAGCTGGTGGAGCACCACGACGGGTTGGACATCACCGGCGGGGTGGACCTGCATGGCGCCGAGGTGGACAGCGAAACCGACCACCGGGTGGCGATGAGCCTGGCGGTGGCAGCCCAGGTGGCCAGCGGCCCCACACGGCTGCACCGCAGCGAGGCGGCGGCGGTGTCGTACCCCGGCTTCTGGGACGATCTGGCACGCCTGCAGGCCTGAGGCCAAACACCGAGTGGGCTGCAAGGGCGCCGGTAGATTCCCGCCAACTGCCGCCCCACGCATGCTTGCCGTTGCCGTTCTGGCCGCCGGAAAGGGAACCCGCATGCGCAGCGACCTGCCCAAGGTGCTGCAGCCGCTGGCCGGCGCCACCCTGGTGGAGCGGGTGCTCAGCTGCTGTGACAGCCTTGAGCCCGAGCGTCGCCTGCTGATCGTGGGGCACCAGGCCGAACGGGTGGAGGCGTCGCTGGCGGCCCACGCAGGGCTGGAGTTCGTGTTGCAGCAGCCGCAGAACGGCACCGGCCATGCGGTACAGCAGCTGCTGGAACCGCTGCAGGGCTTCACAGGCGAGCTGCTGGTGCTGAACGGAGATGTGCCGCTGCTGCGCCCGGAAACGCTGGGCCAGCTGCTCGACAGCCACCGGCGCGGCGGCGCCGCTGTAACGCTGCTGACGGCCCGGCTGGCGGATCCAAGCGGCTACGGCCGCGTGTTCGCCGACGAGGACGGCCGCGTCAGCGCGATCGTGGAGCACCGTGACTGCAACGCCGCCCAGCGCGACAACCCGCTGGTGAACGCTGGTATCTACTGCTTCGACTGGAGCCGCCTGGCGGCGGTGCTGCCCCTGCTGCGCAGCGACAACGACCAGGGCGAGCTCTACCTCACCGACACCGTGGCACTGCTCGGCTCGGCTCTGCACCTGGAGGTGGAGGACAGCGCCGAGACCAACGGCATCAACGACCGCCTGCAGCTGGCCCAGTGCGAGCAGGTGCTGCAGGAGCGCCTGCGGCGGCACTGGATGGCGGAGGGCGTCACCTTCATCGATCCAGCCAGTTGCACGCTCAGCGATGCCACCCGCTTCGGGCGGGACGTGGTGGTGGAACCGCAGACCCATCTGCGCGGTGCCTGCCGG
>CALFOF010000378.1 GCA_937919075.1 uncultured Cyanobium sp.
AAACACCTGGCTGACATTGAGGATCAGCAGGGCGGAGCCACCCAGCACCAACGCCAGCATGCCCAGGCCGGGCGTGAACAGGCTCAGCACCCCTGCCACCAGGCCGCAGGTGATCAGCACCAGCCCATTGACCAGCAGCAACAGCGCCGCCATGCCCAGCAGCCGCAGCATGGCGGCACCCTCCCAGCGGGCCAGCTCGGCGAAACGTGGCTGTCCCTCCGCCAGGCCGATCCGGCTGCCGCGCAACAGCCCCACGTTCAGCCAGATGTTGCTGGCCACCCCAGCGGCCAACCCGCCCAGGGCCAGCAGCAGATAGCCCGCTGGCCCGCCCTGCTGGAGCCCATCACTGCCGCGGTTCTGGGCCAGCTGAGCGATCAGATTGAACACACCGCCCAGCAGTGCGAAGGCCATGAACCGCAACGGGGCCCGCCCAAAGGCGCGCCAGCCTTGCCGCAGGCAGGAGCCGATCGCCAGCGGGACCATCGACCCGCCGGCGGTTGTCATGGGGCCGGCAGCAGCAATGCCATCAGGCGCGCCGCCGTGGCATCGGCAACCGGCAGGATCGAGAGCCGGTTGCCGCGCCGCACCACCATCAGCTCTTCCGGCGTGAACGCCACGCGCAGGGCATCGAGGCTCAGCAGCTGATCAAAGGTGCGGCGGTACGCCAGCCGTACGCAATCCCAACGCGGAGCCTCCGGCTTCGAGGCGGGGTCGTAATAGGCGGAGGCCGGATCGAACTGGCTGGGATCGGTGAGCCCGGTGGCGACCACCTCCATCAGGCCGATGATTCCGGGGGGCTTGGCATTGGAGTGATAGAAGAAGGCCTGGTCGCCCACCTGCATGCTGCGCATGTAATTGCGCGCCTGGTAATTGCGAATGCCATCCCAGAGGGTGCTGCCCTCGCTGGCGAGATGCTCGATTCCGTAGACGTCCGGCTCGCTCTTCATCAGCCAGAAGGCCATCCCAGCTCCGGCTCCTTGGTTTGCTGAACAGGGCCTCACTCTATGGCGGCAGGTGTGGCATTCAGCGCGGCGACAAGCGCGCGGAAGTGGTTGCCACGGGCTTCAAAACTGCTGTATTGGTCGAAGCTGGCACAGGCCGGTGATAACAGCACGGTGGGGGAGCCTGAGGCCGTGGCCAGGGCGTTGGCCGCCAGCACCGCGGCCCCCAGATCCTCAACGTTGCGCACCTCGCCGCTGAAGCCGCTGCTGAGCAGCAGGCCGGCGAAGTGGTCGCTGGCGGCGCCATACACCACCACCGCCGCTGCCTGCCGCTGCAGCGCCGCCAGCCAGACGGAGGCATCGCCCTGTTTCGCCTGCCCGCCGGCCAGCACCACCATCGGCCCGGGTAGTGCCTTGAGCGCCACCTCGGCCGCGTCGTAGTTGGTGGCTTTGCTGTCGTTGTACCAGGTGATCCCAGCGCGCTCGCAGATCCGCTCGAGGCGGTGCGGAACCCCGGGGAAGCGGCGGAAGGCCGCAGCCATCCCAGCGGGATCAAGGCCGAGCTTGAGCCCCACGGCGGCGGCCAGCACCAGGTTCTGTTGGTTGTGCTGCCCTGGCAGGGCCAGGCTGTCGGCGTCGAACAGCTCACCGTCGCGGCTGCAGAGCCTGCCGTTTTCGATCCAGATCAGCGGCTCAATTCCGGCGGGAAGCCCGGCGCGGGGGCCCGCCGATACCCAGTCGGCCTGGTCCCAGTTGGGGGCCTGGGCCCTGAGATCGGCGTCATCGGCGTTGAGCAGCCGGACCGTGGCGTTCTCCACCAGTCGTCGCTTGATCGCCCGGTAGTTGCTAAGCGTGCCGTGGCGTTCCAGGTGATCCGGGGTGAGGGTGGTCCATAGACCAAAGGCAGGAGCCAGCTCGGGGGAAGCCTCGATCTGATAACTGCTCAACTCCATCACCAACCAATCAGGGTTGGCCTCACCGCGCAGGCGGCGTTCGAGCAGCAACTCAGCCGCTGAAGTGCCCATGTTGCCGGCCATCGGCGCGTCGAGGCCGGCGGCCTGCAGCAGGTGGCTCACCAGGTGGGTGACGGTGGTCTTGCCGTTGGTGCCGGTGATGCCGATCCAGGGAAGGCCACGGCTGGCCGCCCAGGCCACCGACGGTTCGCCGCAGACCCGCACACCCCGGTTGCGCAGCTCCACCAGCGTGGGGTGATCCCAGCGGATGCCTGGGCTGACCACCACCGCGGCCGGTAGTGGCCCACGGGCCTCAAAGCTCTCGATCGTGAGGGGGCAGTCGAGCTGCACATCGATGCCGCCGGCCCGCAACGCCCTGGCCTGCAGATGTTGCGCCGGCGTGCCGGAGCTTTCCAGCACCAGCACCCGGCTGCCCAGGGACTGCAGCAGGCGGGCCGCTCCCGCGCCGGATCGACCCAGGCCGACGACTACGGTGAAGGCACCGAAAGGCGGTGAAACTTCCCGCAGCGGCAACGGTTGGATCAATGACAGGGGCGTAAAGGAGTGGGCGATACTGGAATCGAACCAGTGACTCCTACCGTGTCAAGGTAGTGCTCTAC
>CALFOF010000379.1 GCA_937919075.1 uncultured Cyanobium sp.
CCACCACGACCACAGCGTCCTTGGCCGGAGCCGGCACCGCCTTGGCGGCTTTGGCCGCCGCCGGCTTGCGGGTGCGGGTGGCTTTCGGCTTGGCGTCCGCCGCAGCCTTGACACCAGTTGCCGTCTCAGCATCGGCAGAAGCTGCGGCAGCGGCGGGTTTGGACCTGCTTTTGACGGCCTTCGCCGGCTTGGCCGGGATCAGCGTTTCCTCACCATTGGGGGAGGAAACCGCCAGGATCGTTGCAGCAGGAATCTTGGGCTTGGCCGCAGCAGCTGGGCTCATAGGGGGAAGGGCGAAACGGGTGGAAAGCGAAGGCTGGGAGAAGCGTTCAGGAGAGGTCGACCCGTTGGCGTGATGGCATCGACGACAACCACCCTGCCAAGGCCCAGCGAAAAACGCCGAAGTGCCAGGCACGATGGGAAATCGAGCGCCCTAACGAGATGGAACCAGACCGGAAACGACAACGGCGGCACGGAGGCCAAGGCAGGGCTGTCAGGGGTGGTCGCAGACCCAGCAGCCTTGCGGAGCAAAGTCCGTATGGCTGGCTTCGGATCTTCCCTCTGGACGGAACTCTGCCTGGTTCCGACAGCAGCCAGTTGGACTGCTCAACCTCATCACCTTAAGAAACACCCATGGGGTTTGCAAGGCAAACGCGACAGGTCGTCGCGTCTGATGCGCCCGGCCCACCCTCCACGGCAGTGATCTATTGGCAAGTTTGGGTGGAAGCCGGCCGTGAAGGGCGCATCTTCACCTATGCCAATCCCCAGGATCTTGAGCTGGCCGCCGGCGATCTGGTGCGGGTGCCGCTGCGCGGACGGCCCCATGTAGGGCTGGTGGTGGAGGCGCTCCAGGCGCTTCCCACCGATCTGCCGGCGGCGCGGCTGCTGGCGATCACCGCCCTGCACCAGCGCGCCGCCGTGGATCCCCTCTGGCAGGCGTTGTTGCAGGAGGTGGCCAGCCAGTGTCACACCACGGTGTTCAAAACTCTCAAATCCGCCCTGCCGCCCGGTTGGCTGGGCCAGTCGCGCCCATCACAGCCGGCCGGGCCACGCCCGCTCAGCTGGGTGAGCGCAGCGGAGCGAGTAACAGCGGCCACGCCAAGGCAGCAGCAATTGCTGGAGGCCTTGCAGCAGCACGGGGGAGGGGCCTGGCTGCGCGATGTCTGCGGTGGATGGGGCTTCAGCCGTTCTGTGGTGGACGGCCTGCGCCGCGGCGGCGGGGTGTCCGTCACGGCCCGCCTGCCGGGCCTGGAGGCCGCCGGCCCGCCCCGCGGGCCTGCAGCGACCAGTGCCACGGTTGCCGCCAGGAGCGGCGGCAGCGCACCGCAGGCGCTCAACACGGCCCAACAACAGGCGCTGGCGGCGATCCTGGCCTCGCCGCCAGGCAGCGAGCTGCTGCTCTGGGGCGTCACAGGCTCGGGCAAGACCGAGGTGTATCTCCAGGCCGCCGCCGCCACGCTGGCGGCCGGCAGCAGCGTGCTGCTGCTCACCCCGGAGATCGGCCTGATCCCCCAGCTGCTGGATCGCTGCCGCGCCCGCTTCGGCGCCGGCGTTCTCGAATACCACAGCGGCGTGAGCGACGCCGGGCGCGTCTTGGTCTGGCGTCGCTGCCTGGCGGCCCGGCACGGCGAGCCTTTGCTGGTGGTGGGCACCCGTTCCGCCGTGTTCCTGCCGTTGCAACCGATCGGCTTGATTGTGCTCGACGAGGAACACGACACCTCTTACAAACAGGACGCCCCCATGCCCTGTTACCACTGCCGTGAGGTGGCGCGGATCCGCTGCCGTAGCGGCAGCCGCCTCCTGCTGGGCAGCGCCACCCCCTCCCTGGAAACCTGGCTGGCCTGCCACCCGCCCAGCTCTCTCCGCAAAAGCGACGCCAGGCGCCCAGCCACCACCCTGCTGCGTCTGCCCGACCGCATCGGCGCTGCCCAGACACCACGAGTGAGTGTGGTGGACATGCGGCTGGAGCTGGCCGATGGCCACCGGCGTCTGATCAGCCGGGCCCTGATGGAACGGCTGGAGCAGGTGCGGGAGCGTGGGGAGCAGGCGGTGGTGCTGGTGCCGCGGCGTGGCTATAGCAGCTTTCTCAGCTGCCGCAGCTGCGGTGAGGTGGTGCAGTGCCCCCACTGCGATGTGGCGCTCACCGTGCACCGCCAGCGCGAGGGCCGCGCCTGGCTGCGCTGCCACTGGTGCGACCACCGCCAGGAGATCACCGAGCGCTGCGGACATTGCGGTTCCACCGCCTTCAAACCGTTCGGCGCCGGCACCCAGCGGGTGATCGAGCAGCTGGAGGGGGAGCTGGAGGAGCTGCGGGTGCTCCGCTTCGACCGTGACACCACCCGCGGCCGCGACGGCCACCGGCGTCTGCTGGCCGCCTTCGCTGCTGGCGAGGCGGACGTGCTGGTGGGCACCCAGATGCTGGCCAAGGGCATGGACCTGCCCCAGGTGACCCTGGCGGCGGTGCTGGCCGCCGATGGGCTTCTGCACCGGCCCGATCTGCGCGCCGCAGAACAGTGCCTGCAGTTGCTGCTGCAGCTCGCGGGCCGGGCCGGTCGCGGCGAACGGCCGGGATCGGTGCTGGTGCAGACCTACAGCCCCGACCATCCAGTGATCTGCCACCTGATCGATGGCCACTACGAGCGCTTCCTCGACGAGGAATTGCAACTGCGCCGTCAGGCCCGGTTGGTGCCTTTCAGCCGCGCCTGCCTGCTGCGCTTCGCCGGCGGCTCCGCCAGCGCCACGGCCACCACCGCCGCCGCCCTGGCGGAGCGAGTGCGC
>CALFOF010000380.1 GCA_937919075.1 uncultured Cyanobium sp.
GGCAGTTTCACCGAGGCCTCACCGCCGGCGGCTGATTTCCTCGGCCAGCTCTGCGCCCAATGGGAGGCAGCCGCCGATCGCGCTGCCGTAGGCATCCGCGTGGTGAAGCTGCGCATCGGCATCGTGCTTGGCGCCGACGGCGGCGCCCTCGGCAAGATGCTGCCGGTGTTCCGCAGCGGCTTCGGGGGGCCCGTGGGTTCGGGCCGCCAGTGGATGAGCTGGATCGAGCGCACCGATCTTTGCCGGCTGATCGCCGCCGCCCTGGTGGATCCGGCCTACGCAGGTGCTTACAACGCCGTGGCGCCCACGCCCGTCACCATGCAGGCCTTCGCCAGCAGCCTGGGGGAGGTGCTGGGCCGCCCGAGCCTGCTGCCCGTGCCGGCCCCGGTGCTGCAGCTGATGCTCGGCGACGGCGCCAAGGTGGTGCTTGAGGGGCAACACGTGCTGCCCGAACGCCTGCAGAAGCAGGGGTTCAGCTTCCAGTATCCGGATGTTGCCGCTGCGCTCGCCGCTGCCACCAGCCCAGGATCCCGCTGAGCACGGCTGCCGCCATCAGCAGGCCGATCGCCGGGGTGAACAGGGGCTCCCACAGCTGCTGAAACAGCTTCAGGGGCGCCTCAACATTGCGGCTGTGCAGGGCGATCGCCACGCCGAACCACAGGGCTCCAGCGATCACCAGAAACACATTGGCCACCAGGAGGTTGTCGAGCCAGCCCTTCAGGCGAACGCTCAGGGATTGCGGCTCAGACATCGCTCAACACCGCATGGATCTCTCGGACCATCCTGGCAGCGCCGCCGGGGCCCCCGATCCGCTCGAGGCCATTGCGGCGGCAGCGTTCTGCAAAGGCGGGGTCCGACAGGGCTGTGAGCAGGCCGGTGGCCAGTGCCGCCGTGCCAGCCAGGCTGGCGTTTGAGCCGGGCTCGCCATCGCTGCAGGCCAGCGACGGACCCAGCAGCCGGCGTTGCGCCTCGGCGAAACTGACCGTGAATTGCGGGCCCTGGCCCACCAGTTGCAGCACCGGTTTGCCCAGTCCCACGGCCTGTTCGGCGGCCGTCCCGGTCATGGAGAGCAGCAGGTCGCTCTGCTGCACCACCGCCGCGAAGCCCCCCCACACCAGATGCAGCACCAGCGGACCCCGTTCCAGCCGGTCGCCCTGCAGGGTCCACCCCAGCGGGGCGGCGCACTGGGCCACTAGCTCACGCTGAAGATCCTTCACCAGCGCTGCCACCAGTTCGAGCCGCTGCCGTTGCTGCCACGACGGCGGCAGCCGCACCAGCACCTTCAGCATCAGCTCCAGATTGCGCAGCGCTTCCGGCAGTCGGCTGCCCGGCAACAGGCCCAACAGCCTGGCTCCGGTGCTGCGGTGCGGCTCCAATGGCTGCAGCGGTGGCGCCGGCTCCAGCGCCCGGTCCAGGAACGGGTTGCCGAGGAAGTGCACCGGGCGGCCCAGCTGGGCCGTGAGGTCGGTGGCGGTGAGGCTGTCGCGGCTGTACACCCGCTGGAAGCGAGCACTGCGCAGACACCACCCGCAGGGCCAGGGCAGGCGCAACCGCCCTTCGTAATGGCTGGAATAGGCCACCAGATAGGTGACCACCGGCCGGCAGCTCAACCAGGCCGCCAGCACCGGCAGCACATCGCCGATCACCACGACCAGGTCGAAACGCCGCGATTGGGTGAGGAACAGGAGCAGGCGCCTGATCACGTAAGTCACCTGCCCCTGGAACAGCTCCGTGAGGCGGCCCGCCAGGCTTGTGTAGCCGAGCCCACCGGTGCTGTAGGTGCGGGTGCGGCCCAACACCGGCACCCCCGCCTGCCGGTAGGCGTTCCCGTGGCCCACCAGGGGCAGTGCCGCCACCTCGCCCCCGCTTGCCAGCAGCTCCTGGCCAAGCAGGCTGCCGCTGAGGTCTTCCCCATGACCATTGCTGATCAGCAGGATGCGTTTCGGGGCCGTTGCTGGGAGCGACACCGTCCCGTTCACCCCTTCAGCCAGGCCTTCACCTTCTCCAGCGCTCCCCAGCCGGGCCGCCGCCGCAGGCCATCGTCGATCGATTCCTGCAGCTCATTGCCCAGCTCAGGCGCCACCGCCATGACCCTCAGCACCATGTCGATGTGTTCGCGCACGCCCTTGGTGCTGGTTTCGAGCATGGCCACCGAAAGATTCACGCGTGACTGCGGATCCTGCGGATTGAGTTTCACGGCCATTCGCGCTGAACGCAGCGCCGCCACGGGCTGCTCATCGAGCAGCTGCAGCCAGGCCAGGCAGGTCCAGCCCGCAGCCAGCCGTG
>CALFOF010000381.1 GCA_937919075.1 uncultured Cyanobium sp.
CCCAGGCCGCGTCCCAGCCCAGCTCCCGCTCATCCACCAGCAGCCGCATCAGCTCGGCCACGGCGATCGCCGGATGGGTGTCATTGAGCTGCACGGCCCAGTGCTCGGCGAAGGCCTCGATCGGGATGCCACGCAGCATGAGGCTGCGCAGCATGTCCTGCAGGGAACAGCTCACGAAGAAGGCCTGCTGCCGCAGGCGCAGCCGCCGTCCAGCATCACTGCCGTCGTTGGGATACAACACCTTGGAGAGCGTTTCCGAGCCCACTTTCTGCTCCACCGCGCCGTAGTAATCGCCGCGGTTGAAGGCATGGAAATCGAAGTCTTCGGCGGCGCCGGCGCGCCAGAGCCGCAGCCGGTTGCAGCTGTTGACGCGAAAGCCCAGCACCGGCACATCGTGGGGAATGCCGATGACCGCTTCAGCAGGCACCCAGCGATGCCGCAACTCCCCGCGTTCGTCGCGGATCTGTTCGGTGTGGCCGCCAAAACCCACCCTGCAGCTGCGCTCGGGTTGGATCAATTCCCAGGGCCAGCCTCCTTTCAGCCAGCCGTCGGTGATCTCCACCTGCCAGCCGTTTTCGATCAGCTGATCAAAGATGCCGAACTCGTAGCGGATGCCGTAGCCGGTGGCGGGGATCTCCAGGCTGGCCAGCGACTCCATGTAACAGGCCGCCAGGCGCCCCAGCCCGCCATTGCCCAGACCCGGCTCCTCCTCCACATCGAGCACCGTGTCCAGATCGTCGATTCCGAAGCGTCGCAGGGCTTCACGGGCCTGCTCGGCGATGCCCAGCATCAGCAGGTTGTTGCCCAGCTGCGGGCCGATCAGGAACTCTGCCGAGAGGTAAGCCACCGCCTTGGGCCGCCGCTGCCGCAGCTCGTGCTTGTAAGCGAGGTGGCGGGTCATCAGCCGGTCGCGTACGGCGTAGCTGAGCGCCATGTAGAGGTCGTGGTGGCTGGCGCCCCTGGCCTGCCGGCCCAATGTGTAAAAGAGGTGCTCGGTCATGCCGTCGACCAGATCGGCCGCGCTCAGCCCATTGCGTTGCGGGTCGCCGTAGCTGGCCGGCAGGGGCAGGTCGGAACGGGAGGGCGCCAGGCTCGGCGTCTGCGGTCCTGACATGGCTGACGGGCGTGGAATCCTTTCACGCTGTCGGTGGCTGGTTAAGGGCTCTTCAACACACGGTTGAGCTTCGGAAGCCGTCACATTTCGCGGTCAGCCCCGCTGATGATGGAGGTCCTCCCTGGCGGCGAGCGTGAGCGGCCCATCCGAGGACGGAGACGCCGGCTGCCCCGGCCAGGCGACAGCGGTGGACGCCCAGGCCGCTCTGGTGCTGGTGTGTGGCCTCGGCTCGCTGGGCCAGGCCTGCCTGAGCCGCCTGCTCAGCTTCGATGTGCCCCTGGCGGGGCTGGATCTGCAACCGCCCAGCTGGCTCGATCCCTCCCTGCGGCAGCGGCTTGGCGCCGGGCTGCTACAAGGCGACATGCGCCAGCCTGGCGACCTGCAGCGGGCCGGGCTGCACCGGGCGCGCGCCGTGCTGCTGCTCAGTTCCGATGGCTCGGTGAACGTGGAAGCGGCGCTGCAGTGCCGCCTGCTCAACCCCGACGCCACGATCGTGCTGCGATCCTCCAGCCGACAGGCCAGCCTGGGGGCGCTGCTGGAGGCCCGCCTGCCCGGTCTGGCGGTGGTGGATCCGGCCTTGCTGGCCACCGGTGCGATCAGCGGCGCGCTGCGCCCGGGCGTAGCCGCCGCCAGCTTCGAAGCCGACGGACAGCTGTATCACCTGGTGGAAGGGCCCCGGCAGGACCCTCGCTGGCAGCGACCGGTCCATCTCCCCGAGCAAGCCGGGGGCGGTAGGAGCGATCTGCTGCTCACGCCGGGGTCCTTGCACCCGCTCGGGGTGGCGCCCACTGCCGCCGGCCATCACTCTGAAGCGGCGGCGGGGGTTTTCGCGCTGCCACGGCGGATACTGGCGCCGTTCGCCCGCCGTTCACGGGCGCAGTGGCTGGCCATGGGTGCCCTGGGCCTGCTGCTGGTGATCGGCCCGCAGCTGTTTTCGCAGCCGGGCAGCTGGCGGCAGGGGATGTTCGTCACCCTTGCCCTGCTCAAGGGGGAATACGTCGATCCAGTCAACGTGCTGCTCGATGGCGGCGCCGGCCTGGCGGAGGCCAGCGGCTGGCTGATCACCGGCACGCTGCTCTACTCGCTGGTGGGCACCCTGCTCACGTCGGCCCTGGTGGCCGTGCTGCTGGAACGGCTGCTGCGCGATCGCCTCGTGCGCAGACGCCCCGCCCGGCTGCGGCGGGGGCTGCGGCCGGTGTTGCTGGTGGAAGGCGCCAACCTCGCCCGTGGCGTGGCGCACACCCTCCAGCGCCAGATGTTGCCGGTGGTGCGGGTGCAGCCGGGTGAGGAGTGGGAGGGCCAGGACGCTGGCACCCCAATCTATGAGAGCGTCGATGCGGCTCTGACCGCCCTCCGGGGAAGCAGGGTGTCGGCGGTGGGTCTGCTCTCCCCCGATCTGTTGGCGAATCTGGAAGCTGCCCTGGCGCTGCAGCGGCGCTGGCCCGAGGCGCGGCTGGCGGTGCTGGCCCATGCCCTGGCGGCGGCACCCAGGCTGGGGCAGCTGCTGGGCGGAGTCACGGTGATCTCAGCGGTGGACCTGGCCGCTGACGCCCTGGTGGCCACTGCCTTCGGGGAACGGGTGGAAGGGGTGGTGGGCATCGGCGGCCACCACCTGCTGCTGGTGCGCTATCGCATCGCACCCGGCGACACCCTGCTCGGCCGCACCATCGCCCGCTTGGAGCAGGGCTATGGCGTGACGGCCGTGTCCCTGCGCCGCCGCGGCAGCGCCACGGTGATCGAGCTGCCGGCCTGCGATCTGGTGCTCGCCGCGGGCGATGGCTTGCTGGTGTTGACCACGCTGGCGGGGTTGCGCCAGATCGAGCGCGGCGACGCCGTGCCGCCGGGCTGGCGGTTGCGGCTGCGCGTGCAACACGGGGTGGAGGGCGACGCGCGTTTCGAGCTGCAGCAGTGCCTGGCCCGCTGGCTGGGCTGCGCGCCAGGGGAGATCACCGGGCTGCTGGCGGAAGGCGAGGCCCTCACCGCGCCGCTCGACCGCGAGCCCGCCGAACGCTTGCACGATGAGCTGCGGCGGCTGGGAATCGGCAGCCAGCTGGAAGCCCAGCCCTCAGGCGAGAGCTGAAGGGCGCAGCACCTTGATCAGCTGAAAGGCAGAGCACCTGATTCAGGGGCCCTTCACGCCGGCCGCGATCGCGGCGGTGCCCTGGGGCGAGAGGGCATAGCCAAGAAAGGCCTGGACGGCGGGACCCGCCGGCTCGCGGTAGGCGTAAAGCAGGGGACGCTTGAAGGGGTAATCCTGCGCTTCCGGGGTGCTGCCATCGATCGGCACCACCCGCACCGTCTGCTGATCGGCCACCTGGGCGAAGGTGGCGTAGCCGATGCCATCAGTGCCGAGCAGGCGCAGCATCGGCGTGGTGGCGTCGCGCTCCATGGTGGTGATGGTGGGGCCGCTGCCGAAGGGCTGGCCCTCCAGCACCAGGGCGCGGAAGGCCGAATGGGTGCCGCTCACGCTGGGGCGGTTCAGCACCCGGATGGCCTGATTGGCGCCGCCGAGGGTGGCCCAGTTGATGATCTCGCCGCGGAAGATCTGCACCGCCTGGCTGCGGGAGAGGCCACGGCGGAAGGGGTTGTCGATGCCTACCACCAGGGCGATCCGGTCGTCGGCCACCGGCACGGCCCTCAGCCCCCGGGCCTGCTCCTCCTGCGAAAGCGGCCGCGAGATGGCCGCCAGGGTGACGGATCCGCCCAGCAGCGCCTGGATGCCGTTATCGGTGCCGACCGCGGCGGTGCTCACCTCGGTGCCAGGGAACGCTGCCATGAAGCCGGCCTTGAGGGCTTCGTTGATCAACACCATGCTGGTGGAGCCATCGATGCTGATGGCGGTGCCGGCCGGCACGGCGGTGGGGGGCGGAAAAGCAGACGCCTGAGGGTTCTGCCCCGGCAGGCTGGGCAGCCCCTGCGGCAGGCCGGGCAGCGAAGGAGGGGAGCCCAGCAGGCCGAGCAGCTGGTTACGGCCATTCCAGAGCGCGCCAGCACCGATCAACAGCACCAAGATGTAAACGATCGGCGGTGGGCCGCTGCGCTTGCCCGCTGATTTGTCTTCGTTCATGGTTGCCTGTCTTCGAACTGGGGCAGGGGGGCGGCCTCAAGGGCCTGCAGCCGCTGGGTGACCTCCGCATCGAGCGAGAGCTGCTCCAGATCGGCCGTGAGCTTTTCCTGGGGATTTTCGCTGAGTTCGGCGAGGGCGGCGTTGCGCAGATTGCGCCCCTCCACCGCGTTCTTGGCCTGCTCAAAGGAGGAGCGGGCGGAGCCGATGTCGAAGTCGTTGTTGACCTGGGCGATCGATTCGAGCGCGGCGTTCACCTCTGCCAGATCCTTCATGTTCTGCATGTCGCTCTTGTAGTGCTCGAGCTTGAGGCGCTCCCGGTTGAGCTTGTCCTTGGAGGCAGCGACATAAGCCTCGGCCTGCTGCACCTGCTGCTCGAGAGCGGGCAAAAGCTTCTCGATCTGGATGGCGCGGCCCATCGCCAGCTTGGCGCCGTCGATCTGGCCGGCCTTCTGGGCCAGCGCGGCCTGCTTTTCGTAGGTGCTGAGCTCGATTGTTTTCGCCTGATATTTCTTCTTGGCCCGCTCATAGGCGCCCACCTGCATCGCCACCGCCTGGGCGAGTTTCTGCACGGAAAGCTGCATCGACTGCAGGGATTCCTCGGCCACGGCCACGGCGATCTGGCCGCCGGATTCCACCGGACGCCCCCATAGCCAGCGCCAACTGCCCACCACCACACGGCCAGCCCGATCACCCATCAGCCAGTAGATCAGTCGCTTCACAAGCAGGTGCGGCGTTGCCCCAGCGTACGTAGTCCGTCCAGTGCGGATCAGATCCCCTCCGCCCGCCTGGCCTCCGCCATCAGCCGCTCCAACCGGGTCAGCACCGATTCATTGCTCATGCGGTTGTTGAGCCGCTCCGCCAGCAGCGGAAAGGCGAACGGCCCCGGGCGTGGCGTGAGCTCGAGGCGCAGCTCGCTGGCCCGCAGACGCGTGAGTGCGGCCTGCAGGCGGCCCAGTTCCAGCTGCTCATCGAGCACCTCGCGGCGTGCCTGGGCCAGCAGGCGGTTGGCCGGTTCGTGCTGCTGGAACACATCAAACAACAGGCTGGCGCTGATCTGCAGTTGGCCGCCGGTTTTGTTCTGGCCGGGAAAGCCGTTCAGCACCAGGCCGCTCACCTGGGCGATGGCGCGAAAGCGGCGGCGGCACAGCTCCGAGAGGTTGATCGTGCGCTCCAGGTCGTCCTGCAGCCCCGCCGCGTCCAGCAGCGCCTCGCCGGCCTGCTCGAACAGCGCGGCGAAGGGATAGCCGCGCGGGGCCAGCAGCTCGAAGCCGTAATCGTTCACCGACACCGTGATGGTGCCCGCCTGCAGCCGCGCCAGGCGGCCGGCCCAGAGGAAGCCAAGGCCCTCGTGCACAAAACGCCCTTCAAAGGGATAGGCGTAGAGGTGGCTGCCCTCACGGCTGCGGGTGATCTCCACCAGAAACTCGTGCGCGCGCGGCAACGCCGACAGCTCGTGCTGGCGCCGCAGCAGCGGCTCCAGGGCGCGCAGCTCAGCGGTGTCGAGCGTGGCGGGGCCCACCGGATCGGGGCCCGACGGATCGGGGCTGGCTGATGGGTGAGTACCGGTGCGGTCACTGGCCGCCAGGGCCCGGGCGCAGCGGTCGACCTCCTGGCGCAGGTGTTCGCTGAGCAGATCGGAAAGGGCCATCTGCCCACCGGCCCAGGCCGGCACCAATGTGCTCTTGCGGGTGCTGGCCTTCACCAGGGCGGTCATGTCGCGCAGGCGCACGAACTCCAGCTGGCGGCCGGCGAAGAAAAACACATCTCCGGGCTTGAGCCGGCTCACGAATCCCTCCTCCACATGGCCGAGCGTGGCGCCCCGCACCACCTTCACCGTGATCGAACGGCTGGCGGTGATCGTGCCGATGTTGAGGCGGTGCAGGCGGGCAATGACGGTCTCGCGCACCCGAAAGCGGAAGGGAGCTTCTGGGTGCTCCTGCTCTGCCGGCGTGCGTTCGAGCTTGCGGTAGCGGGGATAGGCGCCGAGGCAGTCGCCGCCGTGTTCGAGGAAGCGCAGACACCACTGCCAGTCGTCGTCGCTGAGCTGGCGGTAGCTCCAGGCGCTGCGCACGTTGACCAGCTCCTGCTCCGGCTCAAAACCCGGCCCACAGGCCAGGGTGGTGAGGTGCTGGAGCAGCACATCGAGGGGGGCCTGCGGCGGCCGGCGCCGTTCCACCAGGCCCGCCTTCAGCCCGCGTCGCATCGCGCTCACCTCCAGCAGTTCCAGGGCGTTGGTGGGCATGAACAGCACCTGGGAGGTGCCGCCGGGGCAGTGGGCGGAGCGGCCCGCCCGTTGCAGCAGCCGCGCCAGGTTCTTGGCGCTGCCGATCTGCACCACCCGCTCCACCGGCTGAAAGTCAACGCCCAGGTCGAGCGAGCTGGTGCACACCACCCAGCGGATCCCGCCCGCCTTCACCCCCGCTTCGATCGCCTCCCGTTCGGCCCGGTCGATCGAGCCGTGGTGCAGCGCCAGCGCCCCCTCCATCTCCGGGCAGGCGTACCGCAGGCACTGATGCCACCGCTCCGACTGGTTGCGGGTGTTGGTGAACAGCAGCGTGGAGACGGCCGGATCGAGCGCCGCCACCAGCTCCTCGTACATTCGCAGGCCCAGGTGTCCCGCCCAGGGGAAGCCGTCGATCTGCTCGGGCAGCAGGCTGCGGATCTCGGTGTGGCGGCGCAGCTTGGCGGTGACGATCAACGGCGGCGGAGCCGTTGCCCCCACCGCCGCGCGCGCCGCCTCCTCCAGGTTGCCGATCGTGGCGCTGATCGCCCAGGTGCGCAGGCCCGGCCGCAGCCGGCGCAACCAGCTGAGGCACAGCTCGCACTGGCTGCCGCGCTTGCTGCCCATCAGCTCGTGCCATTCATCCAGCACCACCGTTTCCAGGCTGCCGAACAGCTCGGTGGCCTTGGCGCCTGCCAGCAGCACCGACAGCGATTCCGGCGTGGTGATCAGGATCTGGGGCGGCTGGCGCAGCTGGCGACTGCGTTCGGCGCTGGCGGTGTCGCCGTTGCGGATGCCCACCCGCAACGGCCAGTCCATCGCCTCGATCGGCGCGCGGATCGCCAGGGCCAGATCGCGACTCAGCGCCCGCAGCGGCGTGAGATAAAGCAGCCGCACGCCCGCACCGGGGCACGCCAGCATGCGGGCGATGGGCCCCATCACGGCGGCGTAGGTCTTGCCGGCGCCGGTGGGCACCTGGATCAGGCCGTCGCGGCCCTCCAGGCAGGCCTTCCAGCACTGGCGTTGAAACGGCATCGGCCGCCAGCCCTGGTGCCGGAACCAGTCTTCGATCGGGCGAAGCGAGGCGCCGGTGCGGCTGGCCAAGACGCGCCGCCCGTCAGCTGGAGAGCACGGCCACCACCACGGCGGCGATCGCCAGGATCACAGCGCCCAGCACCAGGCCGGCGGCGGTGTTGCCCTTGCGGATCTCGTTGCGGTAGTCGATCGGCGAGAGGCGATCGAACAGCAGCAGGCCGCCGTAGATGAGGATGACCCCCAGAAACGTCCAGCCAACCGTCAGCAGCAACTGGAGCAGCGGTTTGACCATGACCCCGTCACGCCTTCGCCGTCAGGGTAGGGACTCCCCGGGAGCAGGCCGAGCGGGCGGCGCCACCGATGCGGCCACCCATGCGGCCGGGGTGGCAGCGTTGCGCCTGCCACTGGGCGGGCCGGGCCTGGTGAAGCTGGTGGTGCGCGCCCGCTGGGAGCTGCCTGATGGCGCCAGAGCTGGTCGGGGTTTCAGGGGCGCGGACCCGGCACCGCCAAGTGATCGCCCCTGCCGCCCCGCCGCTGCGGCCCCAACCCGGTTATCCCAAAGGGGCGGCGTTGCGATCAGCCGTCCTCGAGCAGGGCTTCGGCAGCGGCGAGGGTGTCGGCCTCAGCGGCGGGTTTGTCCTGGCGCCAGCGCAGGATGCGCGGGAAGCGCACGGCCACACCGCTGCGGTGCCGGCTCGAGCGCTGGATGCCTTCAAAGCCGAGGGTGAACACCTGCAACGGCTCCACCGCCCGCACCGGTCCGAAGCGTTCGGTGGTGTGGCGGCGGATCCAGCGGTCGAGAGCCGTGATCTCGGCATCACTGAGGCCGGAATAGGCCTTGGCGAAGGTCACCAGCTGGCGCGGGCGGCTCTCTGCTGCTGACGGTTCAATGCGCACCGAGTCACCAGCTGCCGGTTCCGGGTCCACTGATCCAGCAGCTGGTTCCAGGCCTGCCGTGGCCCACACCCCGAAGGTGTAGTCGGTGAACAGGTTGGCGCGGCGGCCGCTGCCCGCCTGGGCGTAGAGCAGCACCGCATCGAGCTCCATCGGTTCGAGCTTGTGTTTCCACCAGTGGCCCCGCTTGCGGCCCGCCAGATACGGCGAATCCAGCCGCTTGAGCATCAACCCCTCGGCGCCGGCCTGGCGCGCCTGGCTGCGTAGCGGCTCCAGCGCCTCCCAGCTCTCTAACGGCAGCCCCGCTGACAAGCGCAGGCACCCCTTGATGGTGTCTGCGGCCCCTGCCTGCACCGCGGCGCTGAGCTGGCCCAGGGCCTGCAGCCGCGCCGCCAGGGGCTGCAGGCGTTGGTCGCGGCCGCCCGCTTCCAGCAGGTCGTAGGCCACGAAGGCGGCCGGGCAGGCCTCACGCAGCGCGCGGCTCGCGCTGCGGCGCCCCAGGCGCCGTTGCAGGGCCGCAAAGCCAAGCGGGCGCTCTGCCGCCGCCGGCCACACGATCACCTCGCCATCGAGCACGGTGCCGTCCGGCAGGGCATCGCCCAGGGCCACCAGCTCCGGGAAGCTGTCGTTCACCAGCTCTTCGCCGCGGCTCCAGAGAAAGGTGGTGCCGGCGCGGCGGATCAGCTGGCCGCGGATGCCATCCCATTTCCACTCGGCGCGCCACTGAGCCGGGTCGTCTGCCTGCAGCCGCTCCGGCTCCAGCGGACTGGCCAGGAAAAAGGGATAGGGCCGGCTGATCGGCGCGGCCTCACTGCCGGCGGTGGGGCACAGCAGGGCGGTGAAGGCGGCGGCACTGGGCTCGAATCCGCCCATCAGCCGATGGGCCAGCTCCGCCTCCTCCAGCTCGCTCACCACGGCCAGGGCGCGGGTGACCAGGCCGGTGGACACTCCCACCCGGAAGCCGCCACTCAGCAGTTTGTTGAACACGAACACCTGCGGCGGCGGCAGGGACGCCCAGATCTGCAGCACCGCCTGGGCCTGCGCCTCGCCCTCCAGGGCGGCCAGTGCCGGCAGCCGCTCCGCCATCCACTGATGCAGGGGCAGATCCAGCGGCTCTTGAGCCGGCAGGTTTAATTCCGGCAACAGCAAAGCGATCGTTTCCGCCGAATCCCCCACCTGGGCGTGGCAGGCGTCGAACAGCCACTCCGGCAGCCCCGCCGCCCCCAGGCAGACCTCCCGCAGCCGCCGCCCGGTGAGCAGCCGCCGGCGCCGCTTGCCGAGCAGCAACTGCAACGCCCAGGCCGCATCGGCCGCCGGCGCCTCGCTGAAATAAGCCGCCAGCGCCGCCACGCGCGCCTTGGTGCCGCTGCTGCGATCCAGGCACTCAAACAGGTTGCAGAAGGCGTGCACGGGGCGGGAGGAGCAGGGGAGATCAGGCCATCCCGTCCAGGCGGGTGGAGGGTCCGCGCCGGAAACGCTCCCGGGTCGGTGCCGGCACCACCCTCTGGCCCCGTGCCGTGATCGCGCTGCGCATGGCGTGAATGACCTGATGCATCAGATGAGCATTCAACCGGGAGTCTCCTCGCCAGCCTTCTCCAGCGGCGCCTCTTGCCCCTCCGGCTTCTGCCTCTCGTCCAGATCTTCCCCCTCCATCCCCCGCTCCGCTGCGAAGCCGCCGCTGAGCGGCTCGGCGCTGATGCCTTCCACCTCGCGCAGGTAGCGGGCCAGCACGTCGCCCTGGCCGTGGGTCACGTACACCTGCCGGGCCTGGCTCTGGCGCACGGTGGTGAGCAGGCCGTTCCAGTCGGCGTGGTCGCTGAGCACGAAACCCCGCTCGTAGCCGCGGCGCCGCCGCGCACCGCGCACCGCCATCCAGCCGCTCACGAAGCCGGTCTGGGGAGCCTTGAACCGCTTCATCCACACCGAACGGTGCGCCGACGGGGGCGCCAGCACCAGCCGGCCCGCCAACGGCTCACTGCGGGGCAGCTCACTGGCGGGCCGGGTGGGCGGCATGGCGATGCCCTGCTCGCGGTAGGGCGCCATCAGGGTCTGCACGGCACCGTGCAGCAGCACCTCCTCATTCAGGCCGAGCTGGTGCAGCTCCGCCAGCAAGCGCTGGGCCTTGCCGAAGGCATAGCAGAACAGAAGCGAGGGCCGCTCCGGCGCCTGCTTCCACCAGGCGGCGATCTCGGCGGCCACCTCCTGGCCCGGCCGCCAGCGGTACACCGGCAGGCCGAAGGTGGCTTCGGTGATCAGCACATCGGCGGCAACGGGCTCGAACGGCACGCAGCTGGGGTCGGCATCGCGCTTGTAATCGCCGCTGATCAGCCAGGTTTCACCACCGGCGCTGATCCGCACCTGGGCCGAACCCAGCACGTGGCCGGCGCTGTGAAACGACACGGTGGCGTCACCGAGGCGCAGCTCCTGGCCGTAGGCCACCGCGCGCAGATCAATGCCCTGGCCCAGCCGCTGGCGCAGCACGCCGGCGGCGCTGCCCACCGCCCAATACACCTGGCTGCCGGGCCGGGCGTGGTCGGCGTGGGCGTGGGTGATCAGGGCGCGCGGCACCGGCCGCCAGGGATCGATCCAGGCGTCGGCGGCCGGGCAATAGAGCCCCTGGGGGGTGTGCTGGATCAGGGCGCCCGGCGGCAGCAAGGGGCCCGGCTCAGCGGCTCATCTCGAGCATGCGTTGGATCGGCAGCAGTGCCCGGGTGCGCACCGCTTCATCGAGCTCGATCGCCGGCTCCAGGGTGGCGAGGCAATGCCACAGCTTTTCGAGCGTGTTCAGGCGCATGTAAGGGCAGGCATTGCAGCTGCAGCCGTCCTGCCCGGGCACCTCATGGAAGGTTTTGTGCGGCAACTTCAGGCGCATCTGGTGCAGGATGCCCGGCTCAGTGAGCACAATGAAAGCCGTGGCGTCGCTGGTTTCGGCGCGGTGCAGCAGCTTGCTGGTGGAGCCGATGAAATCGGCCAGATCCAGCATGTTGGGCAGGCATTCCGGGTGGGCGATCACCTCGGCGCCGGGATGGTCGAGCCGCAGCTTCAGCAGCGCCTGCTCGCTGAAGGTTTCGTGCACGATGCAGCTGCCCGGCCAGAGGGTGAGCTCACGGCCGCTCTGGCGCGCCACCCAGCGGCCCAGGTTCTGATCCGGCGCGAACAGGATCGGCCGGTCGGCGGGCAACTGCTGCACCAGGCTCACGGCATTGCTGCTGGTGCAGATCAGGTCGCTCTGCGCCTTCACCGCGGCCGAACAGTTGATGTAGCTCACCACGTAATGGTGTGGATGCTGGGCGCGGAAGGCGGCGAAGGCTTCGGCGGGGCAGGCATCGGCCAGGGAACAGCCCGCGTCGAGATCGGGCAGCAGCACTGTTTTAACGGGGTTGAGGATCTTGGCGGTTTCGGCCATGAAGTGAACGCCGCAGAACACGATCACATCGGCGTCGGTGTTGGCGGCGCGGCGGGAGAGCTCGAGTGAATCGCCGATCACATCAGCGATGTCCTGGATTTCAGCGTTCTGGTAATAGTGCGCCAGGATCACAGCCCGCCGCTGGCTGGCCAGCTCGCGGATCGCCTGCGGCAGCGCGTGCCGGGCGGGAACAGGGCCGGCGCTTAACAGGCTGCCAGCGGTAGGGCTGGCGCTCAGCGGGCTGGTGGTGACGGTGTCGATGGCCGGAGTGGAGGGTGTCGCGGTCGCCGCCCAGAAAGCATCTGGGGCAAGATGACACCACCCTAGGGACGGGGGCCCGGCCCGCATGCGCATTGCGATCGCCGGCGACCTGCACGGGCAATGGGATGCCAGCGATGTGGCCCTGCTGCACCGGCTCGCCCCGGATGCGGTGCTTGTGGTGGGCGATCTCAGCGATGGCCAGGAGCGCATCGCCGCCAGCCTGGCGCGGCTGGAGTTGCCCCTGGCCTGCATCCTCGGCAACCACGACGCCGGCCGAGATGCCAGCGGCCGCTGCCTGCGGCGCCAGATCGAGCTGCTGGGCGAGCGCCATTGCGGCTGGGCCCTGCGGCAACTGCAACCCCCGGGGCTGGCGGTGGTAGGTGCCCGGCCCGGCAGCGCCGGCGGCGGCTTCCATCTCTCGCAGGCGGTGCAGGCGCTCTGGGGCCCGATGAGCGCCGACGATTCGGCGCAGCGCATCACCAACGCCGCCCTGGCGGCCGATCCGGCTCTGCCGCTGGTGCTGCTGGCCCACAGCGGGCCGGCCGGTCTGGGCAGTGAGGCCCAGGATCCCTGCGGCCGTGACTGGAAACCGCCCGCCTGCGACTGGGGCGACCAGGACCTGACCCTGGCGATCGAGCGCATCCGCCGCCACCGTCCGGTGCCGCTGGTGGTGTTCGGCCACATGCACCACGCGCTCAAGCGCGGCCGCGGCCTGCGCCGCAGCTTTGTGATCGACCGCAGCGGCACCGCCTATCTCAACAGCGCCTGCGTGCCGCGCCACGGCGTCGATCAGGAGGGCCGCGCCCTGCGCCACTTCTCCTGGGTGGAGCTGGTGGACGGCCGCCTGCGGCGGGCCAGCCACCGCTGGTACCACCCGGGCGGTGAACTGCTCTACGAACAGCTGCTGGTGGAGCAACCACTGGCGGTGCCGTGCTGATCTACGCCTGCGTGAGCGGCCACGGCTACGGCCACGGCTCCCGGGTGGCCTCGGTCCTGCTCGCCCTGGCGGCACTGCGGCCCAGCTGGCGCCTGGTGCTCTCCACTGCGCTGCCGCCAGCCTTCCTGCAGCTGGCCTTCGCGGGGGTGCCGTTTGAGCACCGCCCGCTGCGCTGGGATGTGGGCGCGATTCAGGCCGATGCGCTCGGCGTCGATGGCAGCGCCACCCTGGCGGCCTTGGAGGCCGTGGCGGCCGCGCTGCCGCCGCTGCTGGAGGCGGAGGCGCAGTGGCTGCAGCAGCAGGGAGAGCCGGTGCTGCTGCTGGGCGATGTGCCGCCGGCGGCGGCGCAGCTGGCGGCATTGCTGCAGCGGCCGCTGGTGTGGATGGGCAACTTCGGCTGGGACGACATCTATGCGCCGATGGGCGGCCCCTTCCTGGGCTGGGCCGAGCGCTTCCAGCACGACTACCGCCGCGGCACCCATGTGATCCGCTGTCCGTTCTCGATGGCGATGGACTGGGGCCTGCCGGAGACGGCGGTGGACCTGACGGCAGCAGCGCCGCAACTGGAGGCGGAGGCATTGCGGCAACGGCTGGGCTTGCCGGCCGAGCGGGAGCGCTGCGTGCTGGTGAGCTTCGGTGGGCTGGGCTTTGCGCTGGGTCCTGAGCCCTATGGCCGCTGGCCTGGCTGGAGCTTCGTGAGCACCGACGCCAGCGCCGCGGCAGCGCCGAATGTGCACCTGCTGCCGGCAGACGTGCGGCCCCTGGAGCTGATGCGGCTGTGCGGGCGCCAGATCAGCAAGGCCGGCTACAGCACCTTCTGTGAGGCGCTGTCCCAGGGCACCGGGCTGCACCTGGTGGAGCGCCACGGCTTTGCCGAAGCGGCGGTGCTGGAGGGCTGGCTGCGGCGCCATGGCCAGCACCGGCTCTTGAGCCAGCCGCAGCTGCTGGCCGGCGATTGGCAGCTTGATCAGCCGCTGCTGCCCCCCAGCGACGGCCTGCTGGCAAGCCGTGGAGCCGAGCAGGCGGCGGCGCTGTTGGTGCAGCTGGCCGAAAGGATGGCGGCTTGAAAAAAAGCGGCAATGGCTGGGGAGCATTGCGCCGCAGCCGTTCTGGTGTCATTCACTACGTTGCGGCTTCAATCAGCAGATCTGATCAACCAGCGCAGATTGATTGGAGCAGCAAAAACCTCAGTGTCCGACAGTGATCAGAACCGTGCGGCGCCTCAAGATAACGGGTAGACGGTTGTGCGATTGGCACAAATAAGCTGTGGATGGTTGTTGGCGTTTGTCACATTGTGCCGAACCAAACCCGCCGCGATGGATTCATCCTTCCCTACGACGGTTCCAAAACAAGAAACTTCCGTGCCCATCTGAGCCACATCGTCAAGGCTCAGGAGCACCTCTCAGCAACTTCACAGAATTTTAATCCAAATCAGAACTTGTAGCAGCAACAACAATCTTTTGTCTGTTTTCTTCTGGTTACCGGCACATTCCTGCTGGGTTTCGCCACAACGTTTTCGATTTCCTCTTCACTCCGACACTCGTTTTGCGCACTCTCCGTTCTGCTGCCCGCCACCTGCTGCTGCCGGCAGCCGCTCTCGCCCTGGCGGCTCCTGCCCACGCTGCCGCGCCCAGAACACCGTTCCTGTGGCAGGAGATCCGCCGCCCAGCGCCGGCGGCGGCCATCACGGGCCCCCATTCGCTGGCCGTGGCACTCCCCGGTGAGGCGCCGCAGGATCCGCGTTTCTATGTGATCACCCCCGAACGGCGGGCGCTGCTGAACACGATCCGCTACGCCGAAGGCACCTGGGCCCGCGGCGAAGACCGGGGCTACTGGATCATGTTTGGCGGCAGCCTGATGCCGTCGCTGGATCGCCACCCCAACCGGGTGAACCGCACGCCGGGCTACGCCAGTGCCGCCGCCGGTGCCTACCAGTTCATGCCCTTCACCTGGACCATGGCCAGCAGCCGCATGGGCCTCAACGGTTTCGGGCCCCATGTGCAGGATCAAGCGGCCATCTTCCTGATCCAGCGCCGCGGCGCCCTGCAAAAAGCCGACAGTGGCGTGTTCACCCCGCAGCTGGCCGCCCGGCTGGCACCGGAATGGGCCTCGTTCCCAACCCTGGCAGGCCGCAGCTTCTACGGCCAGCCGGTCAAGCGCTTCGATGAGCTGCGCCGCTTCTACGACATCAACCTGGCCGAGCTGCGCGCCTCGCTCAGCCTGCGCACCGAAGTGGCCGTCGTGCCGACGCCACCGCCCCTCTGCGACAACGACAGCCTCTCCTGCGCGCTGGAGCAGGTGAAGCCCACCCCCTGAGCGCTCACCCGCCCGCATCACCAACCGGGGGTTTGCCCACCGTGCGCTGGGCGATGAAGTAGGCGGCCAGGGAGCTGCCGAGGAAGCCAAGGCTGTTGCGCAGCACCGGCAGCAGGTCGGAGGTGCGGGTCACCACCGGGCCGAGACCAAACACCACAAACAGCATCACCCACAGCGGCGAGAGCAGCAGCACCCAGCTCCAGGCCACGGTGTCCTCTTCCTTGCGCGGATAGGCGGCGAAGCCCACGATCAAGCCACCCAGCACTGAGGTGCAGAAGGTGAGCAGCCATTGCTCCTGCGGCAGACCGGGCACCACCTGGCAGCCGCCGCGCTCCAGGCAGGTCTGCACGGCGCCGAGTGCCGCCACGATCGCCCCGTCTTCGCCGTTGTCGCGCACATAGAACTGATTGCCGTAGCGCGTCTGCAGCTCCACCCAGAAGGTGCGCGGCATCAACGCGAACAGGGCATCGCCCACGTTGAAGTTCAGCAGGTTGCCGCCGCGGGGATCGGCCACCAGCAGCACGCTGCGCTCATCGAGATCCCAGTACTGCTTCACCGCCAGCCCCGGGGTGCGCTCGTACTGGGTGAGCACCCGCAACTTCCAGCCGCTGGAATCCTCAAAGCGGTCGAGCTTGTCTTCCAGGGCGGCGCGCTGGCCGTCGGTGAGCGCCCGGGCCAGATCGATCACCGGCGTGGGGTGATCGGGCAGCAGCTCCGGGTTGTCGGCGGCGAAGGCGGGCGCCGGCGGCCACAACAACAGCAGGGCGGCCAGCAGCGCCAGCCAGGGCCCTGCCGCGCAGCGGCGCCGGGGCAACGGCGAAGCCGGCGAGCGGGAGGTGGAGGAACGGCCCATGCGGCAGGTTCAATGTGTTCCGATTCTCTTTACCGCCAGGCCTGCCCGTGTCCGTTCCCCTCTGGCTGCAACAGCGTCTTAACGCGGCCGGCGGCAGCGTGTCTTTCCGCACCTACATGGACTGGGCCCTGCACGACCCCGACCACGGCGCTTACGGAGCCGGCCGCCTGCGCATCGGCCGCACCGGCGACTTCGTGACCGCCCCGGCGCTCGGCCCGGAGTTTGCCGCCCTGCTGGCCCCCCAGCTGGCCCAGTGGCTGCAGCAACTGGAGGCCAACCGGCCCTTGGCCCTGGTGGAGATAGGTCCAGGCGAAGGCCAGCTGGCGGGCCAGTTGGCGGAGGCGCTGGTGGCCGGCTGGCCCCAGCTGGCCGCCCGCACCGAACTGGTGCTGGTGGAACCCAATGCCGGCATGGCCGCCCGCCAGCGGCAGCGGCTGCAGCACTGCCCGCTGCCGGTGCGTTGGCGCAACTTCGAGCAACTGGCGGCGGCGCCGGTGGCCGGCGTGGTGGTGGCCCATGAGGTGCTCGATGCCCTGGCGGTGGAGCGGATCGTGTCGGACGGGGCGGCCTGGCGCCACCAGCAGGTGACGCTCCACCAGGGGGCGTTACGGCTGGAGCCCGGCGCACCCCTGGAGCCGGAAGCGGCGGCGCGGCTGCAGCCGTTGGGGCTGGCGG
>CALFOF010000382.1 GCA_937919075.1 uncultured Cyanobium sp.
ATGGCAAGAGCTGGGGCTGCAGATCAGCGATGGCATCCAGCTCATCGCAGAGCAGGAGCCGCTGGGGTTGGCGGCGCAGCAGGGCATACAGCAGGGGCATGGCGGCGAAGGAGGAAGCGCCGGTGATGGTGGGCATCACAGGCCGCAGGCGGCAGGCTTGTGGGCGGCCAGTTCGTGGGCCAACCAGGAGCCGGTGCTGCCGGTGGCACGCCACAGCTGCAGGCGCAGGGCATCGCGCCAGCTGGGCCAGTCCGGCGAAGGCGTGTTGGAGCCACTGGCGAAGGCCAGGGTCACAACCGGTAGGGCGAGCACCTCGCTGCCGTAGCCACCGGCGGCGATCTGGGCAGCCCAACGGGCCCGGGGAAAGTGGTGTGAATCGCTCACCAGGTGCAACTGGCGTGGGATGGCTTGGCCCAAGCGCTGGCGTTTCTGCAACCACTGGGCCAAAGCAGTGGCCTGGGTGGCGGTGTCAAACCCCTGCTCAACTACCACCAGCGGCGGTGGCGGCACAAGGCGCTGACTAACCACGCGTTGTCTGAGCCGCTGGGCCGTGGTCGGTTGGCCGGTGGCGGGGCAGGTGATCAGCAGGATCGCCTCGCCGGTGAGGTCCTGGCGAGCTATGGCCGCATCAAGGCGGTGGTAGCCATCGAGCACCACCAGCCAGGCTGCACCCTGAGCTGGCCAGAGACGGGGGCGCAGCCAGGGCCAGGCCAGCCAGAGCAGGGCAACTGAAAGCACCACCCCGGCGAGCAAGGGGCGCTTCACCAAGCCCGATACAGGGTGCGGCCGATTGCTTCCCGCAGGGCACGGCTACTGCTATCGAGACCCTTGGCAGAAGGGATCCAGTTGAGGGGATCGGCCAGGGGGTTGCCGGCCCAGGCGCCGCTGGCCTGGAAATCCACGGGGAAGGGCAGCACGCGCAGACCTTGGCGCTCAAAAAGCCGCTTGGCGCGGGGCATGTGGAAGGCGGAGGTCACGAGCAGCACGCTGCTGCCGGGCGGCAGCTGGGCGGCCACCACCTGGGCTTCTTCTGCGGTGTTGCGCACCCGGGCGGTGCTGGCCAGATCGGCGGCGGGTAGGCCAAGGGCCAGGGCCCGCTGGAGCAACACATCGCCTTCCGGCGGCAGCTGGGGCTGGGTGGGCCACCAGCCCCCCGTGAAGATCAGGCGCGGGCGCAGGCCCTGGCGGCGCAGCTGCTGGTAGGCCTCAATGCCGGCAAAGAAGCGATCGGCATCGATCCATTCGCTCTCGCGGGCTGGGCCAGGTGCCGCATGGCGGCCGCCGCCGAGCACCACCACCGCCAAGGGCTTGCTGCCGGCCAGCACCGCGGCGGCGCTTTGGCGCGCATAGGGGCGCTCCAAAACGCGCCACAGACCCTCAGCCACCAGCGGCGTGGCGAACAGCCAGAGCACCGCCAGCGTTGCGATGGCGGGCCAGCGACGGCGGCGCAATATCCCCCAGAGCAGGAGCAGCAGGGCTAGCCCCAGGGGCAGCACCAGCAGCGGCAGAAGCTTGCTCAGCAGAAACATGGGTTGGTCGGCAGCATCATTCTCTCAGCTCAAGATGCGCAGCTTTACATTGTGTTTATCAGATAGTGCTACCAACGTGCGATGCCCATTGCCGCCAGCAGGACGCGCTATGGAAGGAGTGGAGCTGGATCTGAGCTTGAATTCAGCTTCTTATCAGACCTGAGCCAACGGGGTGATGGTCGCTTCAGGGATCTTGTTCCGATTCCTGCAAGGAGGAGGTCTCCTTGTGCACGGAAGAGATTCGCAGCTCCTGAGGGATCACAGGGGCCAACACAAGACCCCAGCCCACCAGGGCAACCCAAAGCAGGAACCAAAGGATCAGCCGGGTGGTGTCCTGGTGCGACCAGAACAAAACCGTCTGCAGGGCTTCATGAATGCCAATCAGCCAGGTTGGAACCACTGCCATCCGCTCAGCCCCATGCCGCCAGCCAGGCCAAATTCGCGCGCCAGCTGGGGTTGCTCCAGCAGCAGGGCGATCGCCAGGCGATAGTGCCGTAGAAGCAGGCCTTGATCGTGAAGTGGTGCACCAACGCCGGCTGCTCGCGCTGGTAGATCCGCAGCATATCCACCAGCCAGTTGTGAACGCTGAAGCCCTCGGCTTGCAGCAGGGCTGTGTAGCTGTCGTGGGGAGCTATGGCCTCCACTTGGTAGCCGGCAGCCCGCAGATCCTTGAGCAGGGGCAGTTGGAAGTTGTGGAGGGCATCAAGAGGGACAGGCAGGTGCGAATCAAGAATTGGGTCAGCCCTGCAACAGCCGCACCAACATGTGGCGCTGCTGGGGCCGCGGGCGAAACCAGTAGACGGCACGATCCAGGGCCAGATAGCGCATGCCAGGCTCCAAAAGCGCCGGTTTAAAGGGTGTAGATGCTGCAGTGGCGGCTTTTGCTGTGGCTGCATGACGATCTGCAGCCCTCAGGTGAATTCGCCGTATTACAGGAGGAAGCCGATCAGGCCTCGGAGCTGTCGGGTGTGTTCTGGGGTGGGGTCGAGTTGGTGCTGGAGCTGGAAAAGAGCGTATCGATTTTGGAGTTGAGCTCGTCGAGCCGCGCGATTTCGCTCTCGAGCTGCTTCATCCTCTGCTCGTGCGCGATCCTGCGCTTCTCGAACTCGATCTCTCTCCGATCGAACTCGATCTCTCTCAGCTCGTAGTCGACGACGGG
>CALFOF010000383.1 GCA_937919075.1 uncultured Cyanobium sp.
CGAGTCGGCGCAGGTGCCCGGCCAGGCGCAGGCTTAACGCCACCAGCGTGAAGGTGGGGTTGGCGGCGCTTCCGGTGGGGAAAACTGAGCTGCCTGCCACGAACAGGTTTTCGATGCTGTGCACCCGGGCATCTGCATCGACCACTCCCTGGCGGGGATCTATGTGCATGCGTGTGCCACCCATATGGTGGCAACCAACCTTGGCGGTGTCGGCCAGATGGGCTAGGGACTGCGGATCCTTCACCAATTGTCCGCAGCCACGGGCGGCCAGTCGCTCGGAGATCAGCTTCAGGGAATGTTCCAGGCTCTCGTCCATGCGGTGGCTGAACCGCAGATGCAGATGGGCCAGCGGCTTTCCCATGGCATCGTGCTGCCTTGAAAGGGTGACCCGGTTCTGTGGATCCGGTTCCTGCTCCAGCCAGCCCATCAGTCGCACCCAGTTGAAGCGCGAGCGCGGCAGCAATTTCTGTCTGCTGTGCCACAGCAGGTAGTGGGCCAGCAGGGGCCAGTGCCTGAGATCGGCAGCCTTCGCGGCGAGCGCCGCGGCATCCCGCTCCCGCCAGGCCGCCTTCGCTGTCACCACCGCCCCCGCAGCCTCCAGCGGGTGATAGCGGCAGGCCCGCAGGTGCAGGTTGAGTAGGCCATGGCGATCGCGCAGCGTTCCGGCGAGGCCAAGGGTTGCTTGCTGGCTGGCGGGCGGTGTGCCGGAGCCGGGAATCGAGCTGAGATCGGTGAACGGGCGCAGCCAGCGCCAGGACGGCCCGAGCTCCAGCAGCGCCACCGCCCGGTGCCCATGCTCCATGAAGCAGCGGCCCACTTGGTCGTAACCGTTGCCGAGACCGGCAGCATCAGTGCTGCGGGAGGCCAGCAGCAGCCGGCAGTTCTCCAGGCCACCGGCCGCCAGCACCACCCAGCGTGCCTCCACCCGGATCTCAGGGTGCTGGCGATCCCCCACCCGCAACGCCGTGATCGCCTGCGATTCCTGCTCCCGCAGCAGCTCCAGCACCGTGGCCCGCGTGAGCAGCCGCACGTTGGCGGAGCGCTCCAGCCGGCGCCGATGCCTCCTGGCCTGATCGAGCCTGGGGGGATGGAGCACCGGCGTGGCCACCAGGCCATCGCCATGCAGCGGGCTGTCATGGAACTGCGTGTGTTGCTCCCAGGCCGGGAGGCCCAGAAACCGGGCGGCCTGGCGGTAGTAAGGATCGAGCTCTGCGCGATCGATCGGCCAGCCGCTGCAGCGCAGCCAGGGCCGCACCTGGAAGTCGTCGGCATCGAGGGCCAGGCAGGCACCGCTCCAGCGCCGCGTTGTGCCGCCGAGGGCCCGCACCCGGCTCTCACGGAAGGGATAGTCGCTGCGCCCGGGCAGGATCGCCGTCTCGGCGGTGCCATCTGCTCCGTACTGAAGGGGTGGGTCAACTTGTTCCTGCCCGGCCTCCAGCAGCAGTACGTCCAGGGGCTCGCCGTCGAGATCCCAGGCCAGGGCGAGGCCGGCAGCCCCCGCTCCCACGATGCACACATCTGCCCGCAGCACCGTGCCGGCCGGCAGATCGCGGCGTCGGATCAGCACGATGGGCGTCCGGTCGCTGCAGGTATAGAGGCGCTGCTGCCCAGCCATAGATCCCGGCCGAATTCAGCCTCCGCAAAGCCAATCGCCGCATCTCCGGGCCCCAGGGCTGCCCCCACAAGCTGGCCTAGGCCATCGGCAGCCAGCCCAAGCAGCACCAGCCATAGGCTGCCGGTCGCCATGCGCAGGCTGCGCCGTTCAGGGCGTGCCAATTCGCGCAGGATGCGCCACAACCGCAGTGGCGGGATCAGGGGAGTGGCGGCGGCGTACAGCAGCCGTCTCGGCAGTGGCCACCCCCTGCAACGGCCGGCGGCGAATAGACGACCACAGCGGAACTGAACGGGCAGCCAGGGAAACAGCTGGCCGAAATTGGTATGAGCCGTGACGGCATTTGGCTGCAGGCGCAGCCGCAGCCCGCGGCGGCGCAGCTCCCAGTGCAGCAGGGTTTCGTTCTCCAGCAGCTCCTCCAGCCGTTCACCGCAGGTCAGCAGTACGTCGCGGTGATAGCTGCTGTTGTGGCCGGGCAGAAACGCCGGCTCGCCGGCAGGGGCCGGATGCAGCCAGGGGGCGTAGGCGATCAGCAGGTCAGCCCAGCTCACGGCGTTCCCGGGGTTGGCGTTACG
>CALFOF010000384.1 GCA_937919075.1 uncultured Cyanobium sp.
GCTCCCCGCCGACAAGCAGCTCGACACCCTGATGGAGTGGCTCACCGCCATGGCCGGCCAGATCCCCGCCGCCGATGGCCTCACCGACGCCCAACGCCAGGACCAGGCCGCCGCCAGGAATGCGGCGGTGTTGGTGGTGTGAAAGGGGAGTGACGCGCTGGCTAGGGGCGCCCCCGGCAAGCTTCCAAATCTCTTCCCCCTCATCCCCGCAAAACTTCGTTACAATCCGCGAAAGTTTTGGTTCACATGGGCGAATTCGTTGCTTCCGGTGGGATTTCGACAGGGCTTCAGAGCGTTGTGGGTGTTGGATCAGCCCTGATCAGCGTGATCGCGCTTGGCCTGTTCGCCCTGTTCCAGGACGAAAATCAGAACAACGACGACGACGACTCCAACCCCGGCGGCGGCCTCATGCAGCCGGTGGCCTGACAGTGAAAGGGGCCTCGGACGGATAGAGCGCTCATGCAAAAAGCCCTGCTGCGATCACTCGCCGCAGGGCTTTTTTTGTCTGTACCTGTTAGAGCGTGCAGGTAGGCGCGCTCGAGTTGGCGCGAAAGGGCTGGCTCCGGTTCAGTTGGTGGTTCCCAGGGCAGACGGCAGGTTGGCGCTTGAGGGGTTGTATGGCTTGGCAGGCGTTTTGCCGATCGTGCGCAGTTGTTTCACCAGTGTGTTTTCAGCCACCCGGTACTGCGGGTCGTTGCGGGTGCCGATCTCTTCGAGCTTGAGCGACTTGGCTTCCTGTTCGCTCAGTTTCACCACCACATCGGGTTTGATGCCGTGCTTGTGGATGTCGCGGCCACTGGGGGTGAGGTATTTGGCGATGGTTACGGTCATGCCGGAGCCATCGGAGAGCCCCCGCACCGATTGCACCAATCCCTTGCCGAAGGTCTTCTGACCCACCAGCACACCCCGCTTGTTGTCCTGCAGGGCACCGGAGAGGATCTCGCTGGCACTGGCAGAACCTTCATTCACCAGGATCACCACGGGAGCCTTGGTGAGTGCACGGCCGTTGGCGCGGCGCACGTCCTGGATGCCGTCACGCGTTTTGGTGGAAACAATGATGCCTTCATCGAGCCACTGGCGGGCGATCTCGATGCTCGCCACCAGCAGGCCGCCGGGGTTGCTGCGCAGATCAAGCACATAGCCCTGCACCCCCTTGCCCTCCAGGTCGCGCAGGGCGGCGCGCATGTCCTTGGAGGCATTGGCGTTGAACTGCTTGAGGCGGATGTAGCCCACCTTCATGCCTTCAGGGGTGGTGTTCACCTGATGTTCCACCGCGTGCAACTCGATGCGGTCGCGGGTGAGCGGCATGTCGAGCACCTGATTCTTGCGCCGCACCTGCAGAGTCACCTTGGTGCCGGCCTGACCGCGGATCAGCTTCACCGCGTCTTCGGTGGTCATCCCCTTGGTGCTTTTGCCGTCGATCGTGATGATCACGTCTTTCGGCAGTACGCCGGCCCGGGAAGCGGGGGATCCGTCGATCGGAGACACCACCACCAGTTCCTTGGTGTCCTTGTCGAGGCTCAGTTGGATGCCGACACCGGAGAGTTCTCCCGAGGTGTCGATCTGCATCTCCTTGAACTCCCGCGGATCCATGAAGCGGGTGTAGGGATCATTGAGGGTGCCGAGCATGCCCCGGATCGCCTCATAGCTCTCCTTGGTATTGCCGTAGGTTTTGGCGAGCAGATCGCGGCGCAACTTGCGCCATTGCTCGGGGGTGTATTTGCCGGTGCTGTCGAGGTAGTCACGGAAGACGATCTGCCAGGCCTGATCCATCACCTCCTTGGGGCTGTCGGTGATCAAGGAGGCGGCACTGGGGGCCATCAACCATTCGCCGCCAACCACGGCTGCAGCCGCGCAGGCACCGAGCCCGGCCAGGACGAGAATGCTGGTGCTACCCCTGAACATGCTCTCGGCCTCGTGAGCGTTTTTACTTGTCAACAAGCTAGCCCGTGTCAGGCGGCGCAGGACAGGGTGGGTCAGGGATTCAGGCGCTTCCGGATGTGACTGGCGATGGGCCGCCAGGCGGCCACGGCCTCAGGGATCGACCCAGCGGCCGTCTTCCTTGATCAGGGCGATCAACGCCTCCACTCCTTCGGCCTCCGGCACCCGGCGGATTTCCTCGCGGCCACGGTAAAGGGAGATGGTGCCAGGGGTTTTGCCCACATAGCCGTAGTCGGCATCGGCC
Organism: uncultured Cyanobium sp.; assembly: GCA_937919075.1. Classification (GTDB taxonomy): domain Bacteria; phylum Cyanobacteriota; class Cyanobacteriia; order PCC-6307; family Cyanobiaceae; genus MW101C3. The sequence continues at coordinate 2,186 of CALFOF010000384.1, forward strand.
ATTTCACCCGGGCCATTGACGATGCAACCCATCACGGCGATGTCGAGGCCGGTGAGGTGGGCGGTGGCATTGCGCACCACGTGCAACACCTCCTCCAGGTTGAACAGGGTGCGGCCGCAGCTGGGGCAGGCCACATACTCCACCATCGTTTTGCGCAGGCCCAGCGCCTGCAGAATCGAATAGCAGACCGGGATCTCTTTCTCAGGGGCCTCGGTGAGCGACACCCGGATCGTGTCCCCCAGGCCCTCGGCGAGCAGGGTGGCGATGCCGGCGGTGCTCTTGATGCGGCCGTAGTCACCGTCACCGGCCTCGGTGACGCCCAGGTGCAGCGGGTAATGGAAGCCTTCGGCGTCCATGCGGTCGGCCATCATCCGGTAGGCCGCCAGCATCACCGGCGCCCGCGAGGCCTTCATCGACACCACGATGTTGTGGAAATCGAGGCGATCGCAGATGTGGATGAACTCCATGGCGCTCTCCACCATCCCCAGCGGCGTGTCGCCGTAGGTGAACAGCATCCGCTCGGCCAGGGAGCCGTGGTTCACGCCGATGCGCAGGCCCTTGTCCTGCTCCTTCAGCAGGCTCACCAGCGGTTCGAGCGTGGCCTGGATGCGCTCACCGATTCTCGCCACTTCCTCGGGCGTGAATTCGGTGCGGTTGGGGTCGGGTTTGTCGAACACATACAGCCCCGGGTTGATGCGCACCTTGTCGACGTGCTGGGCCACCTCCAGGGCGATCTTCATGCCGTTGTGGTGCACGTCGGCCACCAGCGGCACCGGTTGATAGCTGTCTTCGAGGCGCTTGCGGATCTCCCCCACCGCCCGGGCATGGCCCAGGCTCGGCACCGTGAGCCGCACGATCTCGCAGCCGGCTTCGTGGAGCCGGCGGATGCCGGCGGTGGCACCGGCGATGTCGAGGGTGTCCTCGTTGATCATCGACTGCACCACAACCGGGTGGTCGCTGCCCACCCAGACATCGCCCACCCGCACGCTGCGGGTCTTGCGGCGGGTGATCACCGTGTCGTAGCGCGGGTTGCTGGCCCAGTCGGGGGGCAGACCTGCCGGGGCGGTCTGGGGACGGGCCACGGTGCCGGTCATCGGAGCTGGAGGCCGGGGAACTGGCCCCAACACTGCCACAGACAGGCCTGCAACCGGCGTGCTCAGTCGGCGGAAACCTGCGCGGCCGATCCGGCCACTGGGCTGGTCGGCGCGGACGCCCCTGCTGAGGCCCCGCCTGCCTCCAGCTGGGGAGAGCCTGCCTCCAGCTGATTGAGGCGGCGGCGCACGTCCTGGAGGTCCTGCCAGGTGAGCCATTTGGGGGTGCCGCGCTCCCGCGACGGATTGCGCAGCAGATAAGAAGGGTGAAAGATCGGCAGGCACCACAGCCCCCGCCATTGCCGCCACTGGCCGCGCAGCTTGGTGATTCCCCCCTTCAGGCCCAACACCCCCTCCATCGCCGTGGCGCCGGCCAGCACCAGCACCTTGGGCTGCACCAGCTCGATCTGTTGCAGCAGCCAGGGCAGGCAGGCGGCCATTTCCTCCGGCGTCGGCTTGCGGTTGTCCGGCGGACGGCACTTCACCACATTGCAGATGTAGGCGTCCTGCCGGGTGTCGATCGCCACGCTGGCGAACATCTGATCGAGCAACTGGCCGGCGCGACCCACAAACGGCGAGCCGCTGGCATCTTCCTGAGCGCCGGGGCCCTCGCCGATCACCATCAGCGAGGCGGCCGGATTGCCGCGGCTCACCACCACCTGCTGTCGCCCCAGCGCCAACCCGCAGCGGCAGCAGGCCCCACAGGCGCCGTGCAGGGCCGCCAGGGCCGTCGTTGGATCGCTGAGCTCAGCGGCTCCATGACGGGTCGCGCGCCCGGTCACGGCATCAGCCGACGGCATCCCTCTGGACGCCTGCCCTCCGGCATCCACCGCCGCGGCTCCGAAGAAGCTGGGCTGCACCACCCCTCCGGCTGGGGGTTCCGATGGTTCCATCTCCGCATCGCCCCAGCGTGATCGGGATCCTATGGAAAGGATCCAGAGGCCGCTGATGACAACCTGCGCAGGCACAGGGCAAAGGGGCCACAGCGTCAGGCAGGATGTTTGATCCCCTTATCAAAGGCATTCCAACACTGGAGTGCCCCGGCGCCCATGTCGCGGCCGATCGCACCGCCTCCGCTGATGACCAGCCCGTTGGCACTTTCGGCCCGGGCCCGGTCCCTCCAGCCGTCCCTCACCCTGGCGATTACGGCCCGGGCGCGCCAGTTGCGGGCCGACGGCCACGACATCTGCAGCCTCAGCGCGGGTGAGCCGGATTTCGAAACGCCCGCCTTCATCCGCCAGGCCGCCAGCCGGGCCCTTGAGGAGGGCGCCACGCGCTATGGGCCCGCTGCCGGCGAACCGCTGCTGCGGCAAGCCCTGGCCCAGAAGCTGAGCGAGGAAAACGGGGTGCCCACCACCGCCGATCAGGTGCTGGTCACCAATGGCGGCAAGCAGGCGCTTTACAACCTCTTCCAGGTGCTGCTTGACCCCGGCGACGAGGTGCTGCTGCCAGCCCCCTACTGGCTCAGCTATCCGGAGATGGCGCATCTGGCCGGCGCCACGGTGTGCGTGCTGCCCACCGCACCCGATCAGGGCTTCCGGCTCCAACCCGACCAGCTTGAGGCCGCCATCACGGCCAACAGCAAGCTGCTGGTGATCAACAGCCCCTCCAATCCCTCGGGCCTGGTGCTCAGCCGGCAGGAGCTGGAGCAGCTGGCGGCCGTGCTGCGCCGCCATCCCCAGGTGGCGGTGGTGAGCGATGAGATCTACGAATTCCTGCTGGCCCCCGGCCTGGAGCACCACAGCCTGGCGGCCCTGGCCCCCGACCTTGCCGACCGCATTTTCATCGTCAACGGCTTTGCCAAGGGCTGG
>CALFOF010000385.1 GCA_937919075.1 uncultured Cyanobium sp.
AGGTGGGAGATGTAGGGCACCGGCTTGCCCTTGCGTGGCTGATCGCGGTGCAGTTCCTCGGCGCACACAAGGGCGCGGCCGTAGGCGGGTGAGACCAGAGGCATGGACCTCCCTTCGATCTGATCTCCGAGTTTGCCCCCTCCGGCTGCAGACTCCGAGCGGCTGCCTCGCCGCCATGGGCATGATTCTGCTCACCGTGCTGTTGGGCTACGGGCTGGGGAAAAGTGTGCCGCGTCTGGTGCAGCGCTCAGGCCAGCTGCTTCTGCCCTGGCTGGAGGGGATCGCCCTGGTGCTGCAGCTGCCCCTGCGGCCTTCCTTCGGGAGTACGCCCATGCACTGCCGCTCAGTTCTCCACCGGAACCAGCCCCGCAAGGACGGTGACGCTGCCCTGGTTTGAGAGGCTGGGACTGCTGGCTCTGTTCAAGCCGAAGCTCTTCAAGCCCGCCCCGCCGCAGAAGACCTCGTCATCGCGGGCACCTGCTGTATAGATATCTGAAGTGCTCTATCGGGTCGACCAGCTCTGGCTAATGTCTAGTGAAAGCAACCCACTATCCACTTCTGATCTTCTCATGACTGATCGTCGCCAGGAGTCCTACGCAGTGCGGCTGGAGGCCGCCGAACTCGCCCGCAGCCGGTCTCACCCCGACCATCACGCCAACGGTGAGGAACAGCGCTACGCCGGCGAACGCTACTTCATGTCTTTCACCAAGGGCCTCCCTCACCACCCGGACACCGGCCTGTTGCAGGATCCGCAGGATTTCGTGGAGTTCAGGCGCGCCATCGACGAGGCGTTCGTGGACCCCTTCACGGATCGGGTGCGCCACGGCGCCCGGTACGAGGTGGTGGGGAATGCCGTCCAGAAGGTCGCCAGCCCCCCGAATACTTTCCGCCAGTGGGAGGCTCCCACCGCCGGCTGTGTCTACGAGCTGGAGGGTGCCGACGCCCAAGCCGTCACCATGCCGCCGGCACCACCCTTGCGCACGGCCAGCGGCAAGGCGAATGCGGAGCTGGCGATGGAGATGGCAGAGGTCTATGAACTGGCGCTGCTGCGCGACGTTTCGTTCAACGCCTTCGAGGGCAACCATGTCCCCGGCAACTCCGCCAGTGACGCTGTGCTGGCATCGATCCAGCGGTTGAACGCGTTGGCATACATCAAGGATCACCCAGACGGCGCGTTTCCTGGCCGGCCACGCCGGGTAGAGGAGATTGGGACCGGAGCATCCGGGGAGCCGAAATACGGTCTTGGCTTCCAGACCGTGCTGCGGGGGGCATCGCCCGGCGTGGAAGTGGGGCCTTACCTCTCCCAGTTCCTCCTGATCGGCAATGTCGGCCAGAACATGGGGGGGAGTGTGGCGGATGGAAAGATCCGTTATGGCGTTCTCGATATCAGCCAGAAGGTACCCATCGCCGAACCATACTGCGACTACATGGTCACCATGACCGAGTACGTGAACGTACAGCGGGGCCTGCGGCCGGTGCCGGAGACCTATAAGGCGCCCTCTTCCACAGCCGGATCACCCCCACCACGTCCTTACAAGCGTTTCATCACGACTCCCCGCGATCTTGCTACCTACGTTCACTTCGACGCGCTCTACGAGGCCTACCTCAACGCCTGCCTGATTCTGCTGACGATGGGGACGCCCTTCGACCCGGCCTTCGATCATCTATCCGGTGGCGGAGCTGCCGCTGGATCCGTCGAAGCCCGGCGCCAGGCCGCAGGATTCGCCCTCTGGGGTGGGCCCAACATTCTCACCCTCGTCACGGAGGTGGCTACACGAGCTCTCAAGGCCGTTCGCTACCAGAAGTTCAACAACCATCTGCGGCTACGGCCCGAAGCCCTGGCGGCCCGCATCGAGTTGCGTCGGCGCCTGGATCTGCCGCCGAACGTCACTGACCAAGTCGACGCGAGCCTGGTGCCGGTGGTGCTGGCGGATCAAGTCTGCGATCTTCGCAACGAGCTGAACTCGAACGGCGGAGGCAGCGGCTCCAGCACTCTCCAGGCCATCCTGGCGGGTCCTGGGGCAGGGACCTATTTCCTGCCGATGGCCTTCCCCGAGGGGTCACCGATGCATCCCTCCTACGGAGCCGGCCACGCCACCGTGGCGGGGGCCTGCGTCACCATCCTCAAGGCGTTCTTCGACACCAGCTCGGTGCTGTCCCGCCGTGGCGACAGTGTCGCCTTCCGGCGTCGGCAGGACGGCGACACCGCCGTGGCCTTCCGCGCACCGGCCCCCTCTGCTCCGACCAGTGGCGGTGGGGTCCTCGATGAGGTCAGCCCATGCACCTACCTCACCCTTGAGGGAGAAC
>CALFOF010000386.1 GCA_937919075.1 uncultured Cyanobium sp.
CGATCAACCCTTATGAGCACCGTCGACACGCTCCAGAGAATCCTGCGCCGATTTGCGCCCTTTACCCAACTCAGCGAAGACCACCTCAACCAGCTCGCCCAACAGGCCAACCCGTTCTCCTGCCCCACTGGCCAGGAATTGCTCCGCCTCGATCGGTTGCCGGAGCAGGTGTACGCCATCGTGGAGGGTCGTGGTCGACTGCTGCACAGCGATCCCGGCATCCGCCGGCCGGTCACCCTGGCCCTCAGCCACCCCGGTGATCTGGTGGGCTGGGCGGGGCTGGTGTGCCGCCATCCCTGTGAATGGCTCACCGCCTCCACGCCCCTCAAGCTGATCGGCATCCCCGCCGAAGCGTTCTACACCCTGGAAGAGGAATCGGAGCCGTTCCGCCTCTGGCTCGATCGCAACAACTCGCCAGCGGAAATCATCCGCTGCCTGGAGCCCGCCCTGCGGGCCCGACCCCACGCCGAACCCGATGAGCGGGAGGTGTTGCGTCGCCTGTTGCCCAACCTCCAGGTGCTCCCAGCCCGCGACCTTCGCCAGCTGCCGGAAACCGCCAATCCCTGCGTGTGGCTGTGGGATTCCCTCCCGCCGGAAGCCGATGCCGCTGGCATCCGCGTGGGCAGCCCGGTAGAGCCGGAGCAGCTGGCCGCCATCCCCATGGGCTTGCCCCTGCGCCTGATCCGGGTGGATGCCCAGGCCTGGGAACACGAACTGAGCCCCCCCCTGGAAGCTCCCCCGGAAATCGGCCTGGAATCCGCCGCCAACCCCTGGCAGAGCGACCGCTACGCCGACCTGGCCGCCCCAGCACCCATGGGCGACCAGGTAACCGATACCCGGCCCGAGGCCACTGGCCTCAACAGCGCCCTCGAGCGACTTCCAGTCCGCACCGGCATCGGCCCCAACGGCCAGGCGATGGCCTGCCTCGAGATGCTGGCCGCCTTCCACGGCATGCCATTTCGCCGTGATGTGATGGAGCGCATCACCAACGACAAGCTGCAAAACCGGCCCGCCTCGATGCACAGCCTCGGCGAGCTGCTCGCCACCATGACCTTCCGGGTGTCCATGGTGGACATCCCCCTCAAACAACTCTCCAGAGCCGCCACGCCCTGCCTGGCCATCGTGCGCGAACAGCCGGCGGTGATCTACAAGGTGGCCAAGGGCGAGGTGCTGGCCGTGCTGCCCGAATACGGCCGCGTTCGCTTGCCCCTGGCCGATCTTGGCGGCGCCGATAGCGCCATTCGCCTGCTGACGGTCACACCAGGGCCCGATTCCCAACGCCAAAAACTGGGCTTCAGCTGGTTTCTACCCCAGCTGCGCAAATACCGCCGCAGCCTGATTGAAGTGCTGGTGGCCTCCCTGGTGCTGCAAATGCTCAGCCTGGCCAACCCGCTGATCATCCAGCAGATCATCGACAAGGTGATCGCCCAGCAAAACCTCGACACCCTCTACGTGCTGGGCATGCTGCTGCTCGTGGTGGCGGTGTTCCAGGGTCTGCTGGGTGCCGTGCGCACCTATCTATTTGCCGACACCACCAACCGGATCGATATCGCCCTGGGCGGCGAGGTGATCCAACACCTGCTGCGGCTGCCCCTGCGCTATTTCGACAAACGCCCCGTGGGTGAGCTCACCACCCGCTTGGGTGAACTGGGCACCATTCGCAATTTCCTCACCGGCACCGCCATCACCTTGATGCTGGATTCGGTGTTCTCGATGATCTACATCGGCGTAATGGTGTTCTACAGCGGTGTTCTCACCGTGGTGTCCCTCGGAGTGGTGCCCCTGTTTCTCGGTCTCACGATCGTGGCCTCGCCCCTGATCCGTGGCCAGCTGCGCAAGCAGGCCGAAAAGAATGCCGCCACCCAGAGCCAGCTGGTGGAAGCCCTCAACGGCGTGCAAACCATCAAAGCCCAAAACGCCGAGATGAACATGCGCTGGCGTTGGCAGCGCAACTACTCCGCCTTCATGAGCGAGAGCTTCCGCACCCTTTTGATCGGGGTGAGCGCCGGCACCGCCGGCAACTTCCTCAACGAGCTCACGGGTCTGCTGACGCTGTGGGTTGGCGCCTTCCTGGTGATCAAAGGCGAGCTCACCATTGGCCAATTGATCGCCTTTCGCATCATCTCTGGCTATGTAATTGGCCCCCTGCTAAGGCTGGCCACCTCCTGGCAGAGCTTCCAGCAAGTGGCCCTCTCCATCGAACGGCTCAGTGATGTTGTTGATGCCAAGGCAGAAGGGGAAGGTGATGCCACCGATCAATTGCCCATGCCGCCGGTAGCCGGCGAGGTGGCCTTCCAAGGGGTTGATTTCCGCTTCAACGAGGGCACTCCCCTGGTGGTGAAAAACGTCAGCTTCAGCGTTCCCGCTGCATCGTTTGCGGGCATCGTGGGCCGCAGCGGTAGCGGCAAGAGCACGATCATGAAGCTCTTGCCAAGGCTCTATGAACCCGAACAGGGACGAATTTTGATCGATGGCTACGACATCAACAAGATGGAGCTCGGCTCGGTGCGACGCCAAATCGGCATCGTGCCCCAGGACAGCCTCCTCTTCGATGGATCCATCCGAGAAAACATCACCCTCACCGCACCGGAAGCCACCAGCGAGGAAATCACTTACGCCGCCAGAGTGGCCTGCGCCCATGATTTCATCATGGAGATGCCCCAGGGCTATGGCAGCCGGGTAGGCGAGCGAGGCAGTGCCCTATCCGGCGGCCAGCGCCAGCGCATTGCCATTGCTCGAGCTGTGTTGCAGCGTCCCCGGCTCCTCATCCTTGATGAAGCCACCAGCGCTCTCGACTACCTAACCGAGCGCCAGGTGTGCCTCAACCTCAAAAAGGCCTTCGAGGGCAGCACGGTGTTTTTCATCACCCACCGGCTCTCCACCGTGCGCGCCTCAGACGTGATTTTGATGATGGATCAGGGAGCCTTGGTGGAGCAAGGCAGCCACGCCGAGCTGCTTGAACTTCAAGGTCGTTATTACGCCCTCTACACCCAGCAGGATACGGGCCTTGACTGAAACTCCGATCAAAACCAAACCCGAGGAACTCCCCAGCGACCTCCAACCCTGGGAAGGCAGTTCCTCCGCCATCGAGCAGGGCAAACACTGGTCGTCGACCCTGATCTGGATTGCGGCGGCGCTCTTCGGTTCAGCGGTGATCTGGGGCTTCACCGCAAGGGTGGATCAAACCATCAGCGTGCGCGGCAAGCTCCAACCCACCGGCAATGTGCGTGAGGTGGATTCCCCCTCGACCGGTGTGGTGAGCGAGGTGCTGGTGAAGGAAGGGGAGCAGGTCAAAGCAGGTCAGGCCCTCATCCAGGTGGAATCGGCAGGCATCCGCAGCCGCCGCGTGGCCGTGCTCACCACGAGCACCCTGCTCGAGGCCCAAAGCCGCTCCCTGCGCGAAATCCTCAACAGTGG
>CALFOF010000387.1 GCA_937919075.1 uncultured Cyanobium sp.
TCCTCCAGGGAGAGGAGCGGCATGGCATCCAGGCAGCGGAACACCTGCCAGCAGGTGCCATAGAAGGCGCGGATGCCTGCGGCTTCGTGCGGAAACAGGGCCGTGAGCCGGGCGATGAAGCGGTCGTAGTTGCGGTCGACCGCCACGTTGAGGCCACCGGGCAGGTGGTATTCGAGTTGGGCCGGATCGGGGATGGTGTCCTGCTGTTCACCCACATCGGCGAGGGCGCGGGTGAGCAGGTTGGTGTGCCCCTTCTCGCCGAAGCCGAAGATCATCGAGGCGCCCACATCAAAGGTGTAGCCCTCGCGCTCGAAGCTGCCGCCGCTGCCTCCCGGGATCAGGTAGCGCTCCAGCACCAGCACCTTGGCGCCCTTGGCGGCCAGCTGGCTGGCGGTCACCAGCCCGCCGATGCCGGAGCCAATCACCACCGCATCCAAGGTCCCGCCGCCCGCCGCCGGGGAGGTGTTGACGCTCGTCTGCTGCACGGGGATGTTGCCGGTACGCCGAGGCTAGGCAAGCGCCAGGTCGACCCCGGTGGTGGCGGCCAGATCCGCCAGGGCGCGGTCGCGGTAGGCGCCATAACGGCGGCGTTTGTCGCGGATGCGCTGCGGCAGCTCCGGCATCAGGCCGAAGTTCGGCGGCATCGGCTGGAAGCGCTCGCTCGGCGCGGTGGCGATGAAGTGGGTGAGGGCGCCGGCCATGGTGGTGGCGGGCAGGCAGATCGGTTGTTGGTCCAACGCCAGCCGGGCGGCGTTCGTGCCGGCGAGCCAGCCGCCGGCCACCGCCGCCGCATACCCCTCGGTGCCGGTGATCTGGCCGGCCGCCAGCAAGGCGGGGCGCTGGCGGAACTGCAGGGTGGCATCAAGCAGCTGGGGCGCTTCCAGGAAGGTGTTGCGGTGCATCACGCCGAAGCGGACGAAGCTGGCGTTTTCGAGGCCCGGGATCATGCGCAGCACGCGCTTCTGCTCGCCCCACTTGAGGTTGGTCTGAAAGCCCACCAGGTTCCAGAGCTGGCCGTCACGGTCTTCCTGACGCAGCTGCACCACCGCATAGGCCCGCCGGGCACGGCGCACATCGGCGTCGTAGAGGTCGCCCCAGCGGGGATCCCAGAGGCCGATCGGCTTGAGCGGCCCGTAGCGCATGGTGTCTTCGCCGCGGCGGGCCAGCTCCTCAATCGGCAGGCAGCCTTCGAAGAACGTGGCGCTGTCCTGCTCGAAATCCTTCAGTGCGGCCTGTTCGGCGCTCAACAGCGCTTCGCGAAAGGCGAGGTACTGCTCCCGGTTCATCGGGCAGTTGATGTAGTCGGCGTCGCCTTTGTCGTAGCGGCTGGCGCGGAAGGCCACGTCCATGTCGATGCCATCGCCCTCCACGATCGGGCTGGCGGCATCAAAGAAGTGGCAGGAAGCGCGGCCGGTGAAGCGGAGCAGATCCTGCGCCAATGGATCACTGGTGAGCGGCCCGGTGGCCAGCACGGCGATCTCCCCTTCCGGCGGCAGCAGCAGTTGCTCGCTGCGCTCCAACGTGATCAGGGGATGGGCCTCCAGCGCCGCGGTGAGTGCGCCGCTGAAACGGCCGCGGTCGACCGCCAGGGCACCGCCGGCGGGCACGGCATGAGCATCGGCGGTGCCGATCACCAGCGAACCGAGCTGGCGCAATTCTTCCTGCAGCAGGCCCGCGGCCCGGTCGGCGGAAAGCGCGCCGAAGCTGTTGCTGCACACCAACTCGCCGCATTCGGCGCTGTGGTGGGCCGGCGAGCGCCGCACCGGGCGCATTTCCACAACCCGCACAGGAACACCCGCCCGGGCGATCTGCCAGGCCGCCTCAGTGCCAGCCAGGCCGGCACCGATCACCCAGACCATCAGGCGCGGGAACGCTTGAGCATGAGTTGCAGCTGGCCGATCGCCGCACGGCCGATGTTGAACACGGCCCAACCCACGGCCAACAGGATCGGGGTAGCAACCAACAGAAGCCGAGCGTCCATCGGAAAGGGGCGAAGTGTGGATGAATCTTACGGAGCTCCGGCGCCCGGTTCGCTTGGAGCGGGGCGGTTGAGCCATTTCTCAGCAATCGCTCCGCGCCCGGCATGGGCCTCGGCGAGGCTGCGGTAGCGGCGGGCGTGCTGGCGCTGCTCGGCGGCTTCGGCGTCGCTGAGCGTGCGGCGCGTCTGGCCCGGCACCCCGG
>CALFOF010000388.1 GCA_937919075.1 uncultured Cyanobium sp.
CGCCACCCGGGAGTGCGCAGGAACCGGCCCATTGCTGCGGGAGCTGGAGCTTGGCGCCGGCGGGGCGGGCTCGGAGGCTCCGCCAAGCTTGGCGCAGATTCAGGCGATGGCTCGATCCGCACCAGAGCCCGGGGGAATCAATCACACAGAATAGTACATGCGTACGCCCTGGCCATGGCCCATCTGGGTCACGGGGGGGTCGTTGGGCCTCTGCGCTGTGTCCTTCAAAAGGGGCTCGGGCACACCAGATATGGTGTGCGAATCGGCTCCAAGAAGGACACTCGCGGCAAGGCAACACCAGCCAGGGCGTTGGGGAGAGGCCTTCGCAGGGAGGGGATGCCGCTCAGGCAGCTTCGCCGTCGTCGCGCAGCAGGGCGATCAGGTCGGCGAGTCGGCGTCGGGTGGTGGCGTTGGGATCGAGCTGGACTTCGAACTGGGCCAGGGCGCCGCGATGCACCACACGCCCGATGGCTGCGGGAGCTGGAGGGCGCCGGCGGGGAGGGAGATGTGGTCCTAAAGAGCACGCCATCGGCGCGAAGGCATTGATCAGGCTGAGGTTGGTGTCGCTGAAGTGGCGGGCATTGCGCGTGGCCTGCTGGGCGGCCCGCTGCGCGGCGCGATCCGCTCCTGAATCAACGCGCTGATCAGCCGTCTGAGGGCAGCTTCGAGGGCTTATCCCACCAGGCCCCAGCCGTGCGCATCGAGGATCTCCAGCACGGCGGGTTCAGGGCTGGTGACAGGCCAATGCATCAGATCGCCGAGGCGCTCCTCCTGCCAAGCATCGGCGCAGCGCTCGTAGAGGGCCAGGTTGGTGCCGCGGGGCAACAGGCGTGAGGGATACAGCAGCCCATCGGGTTGCTCAGCCGCATCGTGCCACCAGCGCGACCAGACCTGGCACACCGGTAACTGCTCGCGGTTGCTGAGCAGCTGCGCATCCAGGTTCAGGCGGGCCAGGGCCGGACCGCTGAGATCCAGCACCTGCAGATCACGGCGAGCCGTGATCCTGGCGATGCAGCGTTCCTCCAGTTCCTGGCGGCTGAGGAACTTCACGGCCGCTGGCAGGTGGCTGGCCATCACCTGATGGCCAAAGGTTTCGGCAAAGGCCGTCTGCAGATCCCCCGCCACAGAGAGCACGCCAAAGGCGGCATCCGGTGCATTCCAGCGTCCCTGCCCATGGCGTCCCCAATGCAGCGCACTGGGGTGGTGGCAGCGATGGATCCGAAGCCACTGGCTGCCGGCAGCCAGGCGCAGCAGGCGAAGCCCTTGGGCCTGCTGCTGTGGCGGCAGCGGCAGAGTCACCTCAGCGGGCCAGTTGGCAGCCAAACTGCCGCGCCTTGCGGCTCACCTCCTCCAAGGCCAATGGTTCCGCTCGACACAGCAGAGCGGCCGGGGTGTCGCCCAGCTCAGGGTCAGGGCTCAGCAGAAAGCGCACCTGGGTCGGGCCGCTGTCGGTGTCGAGCAGGGGCAACACCGCTTCCAGGGCTGGCCACACCCGCCCACTGGCCAGATCGAACTGAAAGGCCGGATACACGGTGTGTTTGCCATGGCGCCAACCGAGCAACCGCTTGCGGTCGCGCCGCTTGCGCACCCCCTCGCCACTCAACCCGAGCAGTTGCTGCACCTCTGCCGAGCTGAGGCTGCCGCCGCTGGCCTTGAGCAGCTGGGCTAAGGCCTGCTCGCCCCGCAGCCGCAGCAGTGCCTGCCGCGGTGGCGTCGTGGGTTCCAGACGCCAGGCCTCGATCACCAGCTCAGTGAGCAGGCTGAGGTCGTCTAATGCCACGGCCAGCGGGCGGTGGCTCACTGCCTGCACCGGACCTCCTGGCAAGGCCAGCTTGCTCAGTACCAACTGATTCACGCGCCGCAGCAGCTCTCGCGCCTGGGGGTCGCCCGCCAGACCAGACGCAAGCCCCGACTCCTGAATAGCCATAACAGCAACCTCGATCTTGCTGGGCGGATTGGCTTTGTCACCATGACAAAGCTATCAGGACAAAGCCAACATTGGTTGCTTTGGCAGCCTGAGGTACGGCTCCGGCAGGGAGGGCAGCTGGGCGCACCGTATCCGGACGCAGCCGCTCGGCTGGATCGGGCCATGGCCGCCACCGGCAGCGTGCATGAAAAGCCGCTCAGGCACACCACATCTGGTGTACGAAGCCGCCCCAGGCCGGACATGCGCGGCAGCACAACCTTGCCCTGCCCCAGCCGCCCTACAGCTCCACCCGGTTCACCAGCAACGGCGGGGCGGGCTCGGAGGGTTCGCCAAGTCTGGCGCAGATTCAGGTGATGGCTCGATCCGCACCAGAGCCTGGGGGAGTCAATCGCCAAGATTAGTACATGCGTACGCCCTGGTCATGGCCCCATCTGGGTCACGGGGGGGGGAGGCGTTGGGCCTCTGCGTTGTGTCCTTCAAAAGGGGCTCGGGCACACCACATATGGTGTGCCAAACGGCTCCAAGAAGGACACTCGCGGCAAGGCAACACCCAGGCCCACCAGCGCGGTGGCCAAGGGGTGCCGGAGGGCAGGTGCGCCAGTCGATCACGGGGGGATTGCCAGCCAGGCGGATCAAGGGGGGTTGGAGGATCGATCGAGACCTTCCGGGTCCATCAGCCCTCCACCTTCTTGCAAAAAGCCTGGATCTGGAGGCATCGACACAGCCCTAGATCCTTGCAAATCCGGCAATAGAGTCCAGAAATGCAAGGACAAACAGACTGGATTGAGCGGTGGCTGCTGGGACCGGTGCGGGAACGGTTGGAGCAGTTCCCGGCCGTGGCGTTGCTCGGGCCGAGGCAGATCGGCAAGACCAGCCTGGCCCTGGAACTCGGCAGGCTGATGCCGAGTGTGTATCTCGATCTGGAGGCAGCGGCGGATCGGGCCAAGTTGGCGGATCCAGCGCTCTATCTCTCGGCCCTGGGCGATCGGCTCGTGATCCTCGATGAAGTGCAGCGGATGCCCGAGCTATTCGCGGCGCTGCGCGGCCTGATCGACGCTGGGCGGCGCCAGGGGCAACGCAGTGGGCGTTTCCTGCTGCTGGGGTCCGCTTCAGTGGAGCTGATCCGCCAGGCAAGTGAGAGCCTGGCGGGCCGCATTGCCTACTTGGAGCTCGCTGGGCTGAGTGTGCTGGAGGTGAACAGAAACCACATCGAGACCCTCTGGATCCGCGGAGGATTTCCCGACAGCTTTCTGGCTGCCAGTGACCAGGCCAGCGCGCTCTGGCGAGAGAACTTCATCCGCACCTATCTGGAGCGCGATGTGCCCCAGTTGGGCTCCCGCATTCCGGCAGAAACGCTGCGGCGCTTCTGGGTGATGCTGGCGCACCACCAGGGGAGCCTGCTGAATGCGGCGGAGCTGGGCCGCAGCCTGGGGGTGGATGGCAAAACCATCGCCCGCTATCTCGATCTCCTGGTGGATCTGCTGCTGGTGCGTCGCCTACAGCCCCTGCACACGAATGTGGCGAAACGACTGGTGAAATCAGCGAAGGTGTTTGTGCGCGACAGTGGGCTGCTGCATAGCCTGCTGGGCCTGGATGATCGGGATGCGGTGTATGGCCATCCCGTGGTTGGCGGCAGCTGGGAGGGTTTTGTCGTGGAAACGCTGCTCTCGGTTGCACCCGAGCGCTGCGGGGCGTGGTTTTATCGCACGGCAGCCGGCGCCGAGATGGACCTGGTGCTCGATCTTCCCAGTGGGCAACGCTGGGGTGTTGAGGTGAAGCGCGGGTTGGCGCCGAAGCTGGGAAAGGGGTTTCACCAGGCACGGGTGGATCTGGCCCCGGATCGAACGTTTGTGGTGATTCCGGCGGAGGAGCGCTATCCGCTGGGCGACGGTGTGGAAGCGATTGGTGTGGCGAAACTGGCCGGACTGCTGAACTGATCAGAAGAGATCCGCTGTTCGATCGGCAAAAGCCAGGAGCTGGAGGCGTTGCTCACGTTGTTGGTCGATCTGGGTTCGGGTTTGGCCATAGAGAGACACCACCGCGATTGCTAGGAGCAGCGTACCGCGAAGAAGCGTCTGAAGCTGCAAGGGAACGACGGGCGTAAGGCCAAGCAGCGCAGGGGCAAGTGCAGCAGCCAAAGGCCAGCTGTTGAGGAGCCGAAGGGAGGAGAGGGCCTGGACGGCAGGGGCTCCTCTGCTGTGATCAGCAGCCGGGCGCGCGCCAGCAGCAGCGTCCAGCCGAGCAGGAACAACAAAATGAGCCACCAGAAAAACAGCTGGGCGACCTCCAGCGCTGGCCACCGCCTCAAGCCCTGCAGGAGGGCATGCAGCCAGACCAGAGCGCCAACGCCGTCCATCCCGAAAGGGAGCCGTCAAGGAGATTTTTATAGTACATGTTTACCACAAGTGGAGCCAGATGGGCTCGCCTGCCGAGCCTCTTGCCATCACATCCGGCCCTGCAATCGAACCAGAAGCACGGGGGCGCCGGGGTGGTGCTGGCCGGCTGCACAGGTGGTGGTGGCCTGAGTTCATCGAGCAGCACCGCCAGGGCTTCACTCAGTGCGCAACAAGGCATCCATCCTGGATTGAAGCGCGGCGAGTCGCCTGTTCTCTTGCCTCAGCTGCCCGGAGCATCGACAGCCACAAGCGCCACTGAGGCAGCGATGAACCAGACGCCCCATTG
>CALFOF010000389.1 GCA_937919075.1 uncultured Cyanobium sp.
GGGCGGCCACCTCCCGCGCCGCCACGCCCGCTGCCAGCCGCGGCACCTCCCGCGGCGGCAGCGGCACCCCCCCCACCCCATCCCCTTCTGAGAGCACAGCCATGGCCTCCACACCGACCGGCATCGCCCTCGGCATGATTGAAACCCGCGGCCTGGTGCCGGCGATCGAAGCCGCTGACGCCATGACCAAAGCGGCCGAAGTCACCTTGATCTCCCGCGAATTCGTGGGCGGCGGCTACGTGACCGTGATGGTGCGTGGCGAAACCGGCGCCGTGAACGCTGCCGTGCGCGCCGGTGCCGACGCCTGCGAGCGGGTGGGTGATGGCCTGGTGGCCGCCCACATCATTGCCCGCCCCCACTCCGAACTGGAGCCCGTGCTCACCTTCAGCGGCGCCCTGCGCAGGAGCTGATCATGCAGGCCGGTACCCATCCCCGGGTGCTCGGCTATCTCGGCCGGGCCCTCAGCCTGGAGCTCTCCGCGGTTCAGCAGTACATGACCCAGGCGTCACTGCTGAGCCTCTGGGGTCAGGCAGCGGCGGCAGAGCGCTTCAGGCTCGACACCGCCGAAGAGATGCAGCATGCCCAGCGCCTTGTGGAACACATGTTGCTGCTCGGTGTGGCCCCGGCTGCCTCGCAGCTCACACCTGTGAGCGTCGCCGCCGACCTCGTCGGTCTGCTGCGGCGCAACGCCGAGATGGAGCAGCGCCTGATCGATCACTACGGCGAAGCCAGCCGCTTCTGCGCTCTGATCGGCGACACCGCCAACGGCCATTTCTTCCACCGCCTCTCGACGGAGGAACGGCTCCATGGCGAGCAACTGCAGGAGTGGCTGCAGCAATTGTTGGGGGAGCAGGGCGCTTTCGTGAATCAACGCGCCACTTTTTGAGTTCGGCCCCCAGGGGGGGCATGGGGCAATAAGACTGCTGAACGGTCCACCCCACAACCCACCCGTCGCGCCACCTTGCCTACGGACGCTGCCCCGCCCCTGATCGTCCAGCTGGCCTGGCTGATTCCTCTCTATGGTTTTGCCGGCGTGGCGCTGGCGCTGCCGTGGGCCAGCGGTTGGATCCGCCGCGAGGGCCCCAGACCGGCTGCCTACCTCAATATTTTCGTCACGCTGCTGGCCTTCATGCATGGCAGCGCTGTGCTTTCCACTGTGCTGCGTGAGGGCCCCTACGCCATCACAGTGCCCTGGTTTCAGGCCGCCGACCTGACCCTCTCCTTCAGCTTTGATCTCTCCCTCACCAGCCTGGCCAGCCTTGAATTGGTGACCGGCCTGAGCCTGCTGGCCCAGTTCTTCGCGCTTGGTTACCTCGACAAGGAGTGGTCGCTGGCGCGGTTTTTCGCCCTGATTGGTTTTTTTGAGGGGGCAATGGCTGGGGTGGTGCTGAGCAGCTCGCTGTTTCTCACCTACTTCTTGCTGGAGATGCTCACCCTCTCCACCTACCTGCTCGTGGGCTTCTGGTACGCCCAGCCGCTGGTGGTGACAGCAGCCCGTGATGCCTTCCTCACCAAGCGGGTGGGCGATGTGTTGCTGCTGATGGGGGTGGTGGCGCTGTCGGCCTGGGCGGGGGTGATGCGCTTCGACGACCTCTACAGCTGGGCGGCAGGCGCCCAGCTCTCGCCGCTGGCCGGCAATCTGCTCGGCCTGGCCCTGATCGCTGGGCCGCTGGGCAAGTGCGCCCAGTTCCCGATGCACCTCTGGCTCGATGAGGCGATGGAGGGGCCGAATCCGGCTTCGATCCTGCGCAATTCGGTGGTGGTCACCTGCGGCGCGCTGGTGTTGCTTCGGCTGATGCCGATCCTGCAGCTTTCGCCCCTGAGCCTGACGGCGTTGGTGGCGCTCGGCTCGCTCACCGCCATCGGCGGCTCGCTGGTGGCCATCGCCCAGGTGGACATCAAGCGCACCCTCTCCTATTCCACCAGCGCCTCGATGGGGTTGGTGTTCATCGCCATCGCCCTGCAGCAGCCTGGCATCGCCCTGCTGTTGCTGTTCGCCCACGCCGTCGGCAAGGCGCTGCTGTTCATGAGCGTTGGTTGTGTGATCGCCACCACGAACTGCCAGGACCTCAGCGAACTGGGTGGCCTGGGGCGGCGCATGCCCGCCACCACCTGCGCCTTCCTGGTGGGGGCGGCCGGCACCACCGGTTTGGTTCCCCTCGGCTGCTTCTGGGCGCTGGGACTGGATGTGCAGGCGATGCTGCGCAGTGCCCCCTGGTTGGCCGCGATCGTGCTGCTCGCCAATGCGCTCACCGTGCTCAACCTCACGCGGGTGTACCGCCTGGTGTTCCTCGGCGCGTCCCAGCCCAAGACCCGCCGCACCCCCGAGGTGAACTGGCAGATGGCCCTGCCGATGGTGAGCCTCACCGTGCTCGTGCTGGTCACGCCGCTGATCATGGTGGTGATCGACCCGGTGCCGGGCCTGGCCTCGTTCTCGCTGCCCGTCGCCCTCTCGCTACTGCTCACCAGTGCCGGCGCGCTGGTGGCCGGTTGCCTGCTGCCGCTGCGCAAGGGCTGGTCGGTCACGATCCTGCGGCCGCTGCGCCTGCTGCAGGAGCTGCTCGCCTACGACTTTTACACCGATCGCATCTACCGGGTCACGATCGTGGCCCTGGTGGCGGGCCTCTCGCGGGCCGCCGCCCGCTTCGATCGCGATGTGGTCAACGCTCTGGTGAACCGGGTGGGCAGCCTGTCGTTGGCCAGCGCTGAGGGCCTCAAGCTGAGCGTGACCGGCCACACCCAGACCTACGTGCTCACCGGCACCGTGGCGATCGTGCTGCTGCTCACCTCGCTCTCCTGGGTGGTGCGATGAGCCCTGCTTCTGAACAGGTGCCGCCATGTTGAGCGGTCTGCTGGTGATTCCTCTCTTGGGTGCCATCGCCCTGCTGCTCTGGCCCGGTGAGGTGAGCGGCGAACGGTTGCGGCGCACCTGCCTGGCGCTGTTGGTGCTGCAGGTGGCCTGGTCGTTGTGGGTGCTGTGGCAGTTCGACCCCACCATCTCTGGCCTGCAGCTTGAGGAGATCGCGCCCTGGGTGGGCAGCCTCGGCCTCGACTACCGGCTCGGCATCGACGGCCTGTCGCTGCCGCTGGTGCTGATCAATGGGGCGCTTTCGCTGGCGGCGGCGCTGGTCACGTCCACCTCCACGCCGCGGCCGCGCTTGTACTACGCCCTGCTGCTGCTGATCAGCGGGGCGGTGAATGGCGCCTTCCTGGCCCAAAACCTGCTGCTCTTCTTTCTTTTCTACGAGCTGGAGCTGATTCCGCTCTGGCTGCTGATTGCCATCTGGGGCGGCAGCAACCGGGCCTATGCGGCCACGAAGTTCCTGCTGTTCACCGCCGTGTCCGGGGTGCTGATCCTGGGCGCCTTCTTTGGCCTGGCGCTGGCCACCGGCACGGCGGATTTCAGCCTGCAGCCGCTGCTGGGGCAGGAGCTGGGCATGGGCGTGCAGCTGTTGCTGATGGGGGCCCTGCTGGTGGGGTTCGGCATCAAGATTCCGCTGTTTCCCTTCCATACCTGGCTGCCGGATGCCCACACCGAGGCCTCCACGCCGGTGTCTTTGCTGCTGGCCGGCGTGCTGCTGAAGCTCGGCACCTACGGGCTGCTGCGCTTCTGCCTTGGCCTCTTCCCCGATGCCTGGCAGTTGATGTCCCCCTGGTTGGCGGGCTGGGCGGCGGTGTCGGTGTTGTTCGGTTCGCTGGCGGCGATTCAGCAGCAGGACATGAAGCGGATGGTGGCCTACAGCTCCGTGGGCCACATGGGCTATGTGCTGCTGGCGGCCGCTGCTGCCACGCCGGTGAGCCTGCTGGGCGCACTGTTTCAGATGGTGAGTCATGGCCTGATCTCCGCGTTGCTGTTCCTGCTGGTGGGGGTGGTGTACGCCACCACCGGCACCCGCGATCTGAACGTGCTGCGCGGCCTGCTCAACCCGGAGCGGGGGCTGCCGATCACCGGCTCGCTGATGATCGCCGGGGTGATGGCCAGTGCCGGCATCCCCGGCATGGGGGGCTTCATCTCCGAGTTTCTGGTGTTCCGCGGCAGCCTCGTGCCCTTCCCGGTGCCCACCCTGCTGTGCATGGTGGGCTCGGGCCTCACGGCGGTGTATTTCCTGCTGCTGGTGAACCGGGTGTTCTTCGGCCGCCTTTCGCCCCCGGCTGACGACCTCGACACGCCGCTGCCGGTGGTGCCCCTGGCCCGCCAGATCCCGGCGCTTGCGCTCACCGTGGCAGTGCTGTTGCTCGGGCTAGCGCCGCAAGCGCTGGGCACCCTCGCCACGGCCACCACCACGGCGATGAGCCGGGCGTCGCAACACCTGGCGGCCCTGCCTGTTTCGGCCGCTCCTGAGCGCTTGGTTGCGGGAGGGAGGGGGTGATGACTCGTGAGCCTGAAGCGGCAGCGATGACCCGTCAGCCCGAAGCGGCAGCGATGCTGGAGCGCCTGCTGGCCGGTGTGCCGCTGCTCGACCACTCCGCCGAGCACCTGCTGGAAGTGGTGGCGGTGTTGGAGAGCTATGGCGAGGTGCTCGATGCCTACAGCCGCAACCTCATCCACCAGGCCCAGCGCGAGTTTCTCAATCCCTTCCCGGTGCTGCGTTTCTTCAATGGGGAGGTCACGCCGCAGCGGCTCTGGCGCCACCTGATCCACGACCGCATTAACTTCGAATACGCCGAGTATTGCCAGCGCCTGATGCTCTGGCACGGCACCGGTGGCCTCGACGCCTACCTCGATTCCGCTGCCTTCCAGCAGCACTGCGCCGTGGTGATCGGCCACCGGCGCCGCCGTGATCCGCTGCTGGCCCTGCTGGATCCGCTGTTCCCGGATTTCCTGCCCGAGCTGATCCGCTCAGCGGCCACCGCCAGCGCGCTTGGCCAGTTCTGGCGGGTGATGAGCGATCTGTTTCTGGATCTCGCCGACGCCCACCGCCGCGGTGAGATCGCCACGATCGCTGCCGTGGTGGCCTTCATCCGCGAGGGGCTGGTGGCGGCTGCCGGCCTGCCGATCCGCTACGCGGTGGAGCTCGATGGTGTGCCGTTCGAGATCCTGCCTCCCGCCGCCGGCCTCACCTTCCTGGGCGATGTGGCGGTGCCCTACGTGGAGGCGGTGTTCCTGCGGGGCAGTCCGTTTCTGGGCACGGTGTCGTTCAACGCGCAGGCACGCCAGATCCCGATCGACCAGGCCTGCTTCCAGTACGGCGCGCTCTACGCCGATCCGCTGCCCACAATGGGCGCGGGCATTCCCCCCAGCCTGCTGATGCAGGACATGAGCCGCCATCTGCCGGCGGCCTTGCTGCAGGTGTACCGCAGCCGGGGCAGGGGGGAGGGTGACCTGCGGGTGAAGATCTGCGCCAGTTTTCAGAAGGCGATGTTCTGCGTCACCAATGCGGCGATCGACGGCACCTTCCCCCATCCGCTCTCCAGCAGTCACCCGAGCGAACAACAGGCCAACCGGGCCTATGCAACGGCCTGGATCGAGCGGCTGCGGGTGGCGCGCATCGACTGCCTGCCCGACCGTTTGGCCGCCGGGGCCTGATGATTTCCCTGCAGTAGGTTTCCAAGATGGAGCAACCCTGGACCCATCGGCAGCGACCCGAACGTCTGGAGCGGCGGCTGGAATTCGGCGACTACGAAACCACCCGCGTCTTCCTCGAGCAGCTCAACGACCTGTCGGAGCAGAGCGGCCGCTTTCCGGACATCAGCTTCGGGCGCACCTACGTGAATCTCACCCTGCGCAGCGAAACAGAGGACGGCCCGATCGGAGCCCCTGAAACCGCGTTTGCCGAGGCCATCGATCGCCTCGTGCCCTGATGGCCCCCTCCACCGGCGCCCCCAGCTCCGTGCCGGTGATGGGGGATGACACCCCGGTGGATCTGCGGGCCGCCTACGAAGGCACCGGCGTGGGTGATGTGCTCGACCAGCTCGATCGTGAACTGATCGGGCTCAAGCCGGTGAAGATGCGGATCCGGGAAATCGCGGCTCTGCTGGTGGTGGAACGGGCGCGCAAGCAGGTGGGGCTGGCCACGGCGGCTCCCAGCCTGCACATGTCGTTCACCGGCCATCCGGGCACGGGCAAAACCACCGTGGCGGAGCGGATCTCCGAGATCCTGCACCGGCTGGGGTATGTGCGCAAAGGCCATCTGGTAACGGCCACCCGCGATGACCTGGTGGGCCAGTACATCGGCCACACCGCCCCCAAGACGCGGGAGATGCTCAAGCGGGCGATGGGCGGGGTGCTGTTCATCGACGAGGCCTACTACCTCTACCGCCCCGAGAATGAGCGGGATTATGGCGCTGAGGCGATCGAGATCCTGCTGCAGGTGATGGAGAACAACCGCGATGACCTGGTGGTGATCTTTGCGGGTTATAAAGATAAGATGGATATTTTTTATCAATCAAATCCTGGCCTCTCTTCCCGCGTAGCTAATCACATTAATTTCCCGGATTACACGGCTCCGGAGTTGCTCTCCATTGCCAAGCTGATTCTTGCCGGCGAGAGCTATCGCTTCAGCGAAGAAGCCAGCATTGCTTTCTCTGATTACATTCAGCGCCGCATGTTGCTGCCGTTCTTCGCCAATGCCCGCTCCATCCGCAACGCGATCGATCGGGCCCGCATGCGCCAGGCGAATCGGCTGTTCAACCACATGGGCCGCGGCCTCACCAAGCGGGATCTGATCACGATCGAGGCTGACGACATCATTGCCAGCAGTGTGTTCCAGGGAAAAGTGGAAGGCCTCGACCGCAGCTTGCCGCTCACCTGATCAGCCGCGACCACCAGCGTGGGCGCCGCACCGCTGCCTCAACGACACAGGATTTCAACAGCAGCTTGACTGCTGCAGTTCAGCTACTGCAGATCAGCGACTGCAGATCACCGGCTGCAGTTCAGCAGTTGCAATTCAACAGCTGCGATTCAGGGGCAGCAGTTCAGCGCGTACTTTCAGCGGCGGCGGCGGCCGTCGATCTGCAGCAGATCGCGCACCTGCTGCAGCTGGCGGGCCAGGGAAGGATCGCTGGCCAGTTTCTTCTCCACCTGCTCCACGGCATACATCACGGTGCTGTGGTCTTTGCCGCCGAACACATCGCCGATGCGGGGCAGGCTCAGATCGGTGGTCTGGCGCATCAGATACATGCCCACCTGACGCGCCTGGCTCACCGCCCGTTTGCGGCTGCTGCTGCGCATCTCCTCAACGCTGACACCGAACACCTCGGCCACTTTCTCCACCACCTGCTGCGGCGTCACCACCACCTCATTGCCCACCGGATCGAGCATCGGCGCCACCGATTCCACCGTCATCGGCAGACCGGTGATCGAGGCGAAGGCCACCGCCCGGGTGAGCGCCCCCTCCAGCTCGCGGATGTTGGAGGTGAAGCGGCCCGCCAGGTACTGGATCAGGTCGCGTGGCAGGGTCATGCGTTCCTGCTCCGCCTTCTTGTGCAGGATCGCCATGCGGGTTTCCAGGTCGGGGGTCTGGATGTCGGCGATCAGGCCCATCGAGAAGCGGGAGATCA